>NZ_JAUSWQ010000004.1:0-286669 GCF_030815285.1 Chryseobacterium sp. MDT2-18
CTGGGATTCGGAACTTACCTGCACGTTGTAGGCGGGTTTAAGTTGCCCATTCTGCATATGATCATCTTTCATGCGCATAAAGGTGGCATCGGGATCAGTCTTACTATAACTGCCACGTCCTGCCAAAACCTTTTCCTGCTCCTCGTACTTATCCAGATTCTGAGAAAAATTCTTTTGAATGTATCTTAATTTTGTCTTTGCTTTGGTAGATGCCTTCGGGTTTTTGCTGATGATCTCTTCTATTTTCTTGGCGGTCTTTTCTATCTTTTCTTTATCGATGGTTTTAAACTCCGGTGGTGTAGGATCGATGTCTTCTTCCTCAGCAATGCTTTGGGCATAGTTCCACATTTGCTCAAGTTGTTCTGCCATCTTTTCTTTTCTGGTCTTAATGGCATTGCCCCAAACGAAGGTGTATCTCCCGGACATAGACTCTATCTTGGTTCCATCGGTAAAAACTTCCTTCAGACTCACCAGTCCTTCCTCTGCTAATAAAAGTACGACCTGTTTAAAAATATCCTTGAAAATAGTCTTTAGTTTCTTGCTTCTTAAACGTGCAATGGTATTATGGTCTGCAATCTGTTGAGCCGACAACCACATGAAATTGATATTCTCACGCATTGCTTTTTCGATCTTCCTGCTGGAATAGGTATTATCCATATAAGCGTAAACCATCACTTTAAGCATCATCTTAGGATGAAAACTCGGTTTACCATCTTTGCTATACTCTGAAACAAGTAATCTCAGATCCAATTGTTCAATGATTCCATTCACAATGCGAACTGGATGATCCTGTGGAATCAACTCTTCGATTGAGGGCGGGAATAACCAGTTTTGCTGCTGGTTATAATCTTTAAATTTAATATTCATATCATTGGTTATCAGTAATTAAAGATACTAAAATCAACTATTAATGACAAATGTTAAACACAAAAAAGCCGTCTCAGTATTGAGACGGCTTCTATATCTATTTAATTACTGTGAGGTAAAAAATTAGTTGTCATATCCAGGGTTAGAAACAACTGGGCTGTTTGCCAAATCTGTTTCGCTTCTTGGAATTGGGAATGCATTCAGATTGATATCTGTTTTTGCACCGGCAGGTCTTGGAACTACATCACCCCATCTTCTTAAATCCCACTGACGAATACCTTCACCTAGAAGTTCTTTCATTCTTTCAGTTTTAAGCATTGCCATATTAACAGTTGTTGCTGCAGCAAGACCACGATTAGTTACAATCTGATTGTAGTAGTTAAGTGCTTTCACCGGGTCACCACCATTCAATTCTGCTTCAACACCGTTTAACAAAATCTCTTCATAACGAAGCATTTTGATATTGTCAGCACCTACACCTTGTGTGTATTTTCCAATACCACTAGCGTTAGAACCGGAAGACAGATATCTGTTGGCTCCAGTAATGAAAGTTCTTCTTACATCATTACTATCGTAAGCTGCTAATGTGCTTGCGTTCACTACAATATTACCGTATCCGTTTGGATTCAATCTTTGTCTGTAAGAATTGGTAGACAATGATGCATTAATCCCTACCGCCAATTCGAAAATTGAGTTAGGTGCTGCTCCATTTAAAGAGAATCTAAAAGTTTCCTGTAATAAACTCGCTGCCGGCACTGAATATTTACCGATTAAGTCATTGGTATAAGTTCTTACTTTAGCATAGTCTCCTTTGTAAAGGTAGAATCTTGAAGCCAAACCTTTAACAGAATTAATCGTCAGTTCTGTTTTAGTAGTTGTAGCAGCAGAACCATTTGCAGTCATTAGCGCCAATGCTTTTGTAAAGTCGGCATCGATTTGCGCTTCAGTTTCAGCAATTGTTGATCTAGCGATTAAAGCTTTTGGATCATACTTCAATGGTAAAACAATACCTAAATTTCCACCGGTATATTTCTGACCATATAATCTTTGTAAGTCAAAGAATCCCAATGCTCTCATTGCGTAAGCCTGTCCCTGCGCATAAGTTGCGTTTTTACGATCTAAATCACTTCCCTTGATTGTAGCAATATCAGTATTGATAACAATATTTGCTTTAGCGATCAATGCGTAAATCTGAGTGTAGGTATTTGTTGCATAAGCATCGTTAGACAACATGGTATAGTTCATTACGTTCTGGTAATAACCACCTGCTAAGTTACTGATCATCTCGTCTGATCTCACCTCACCATATGCTAAGAAATCTGCTCCATAGTAAGTGTTTGATCTCATTGATACATATCCACCTTTTATAAAAGCCTGTACTTCATTAAGAGTGGTAAGGGGGGCTTGTTCTACTTCCTGGAAAAACTCTCTCTTAACGAAGTCATCAGAACATGAAGTTGCTGTGACAGCCATTGTTAGTGAGAGTATTCCTATTTTAATTATATTATTCATTTTCATATTTTTTTTAAAAAGACATATTAACACCAAACAAGAATGATTTTAATACTGGTAAAGCTAGGTTTGTATATCCTGAGATATTAGTTTCCGGGTCAAATTTCAACCTGTCATCAAATCTATGAGTCCATGCGTTGTTAGCCATTACATATACTGCTACCGAGTTAAGACCACTACCAGTTAACATTTTATTATCAAACGTATAACCAAATCTCGCATTGCTTAATCTGATGAAATCTGCATCATATAAGAATCTTGTAGAAGCAGAGTTTGATAATTTATTACCATTAATAATCGGTTTAGGATTATTTGCAGTTGTATTCGCAGGAGTCCAATAATCTCCCATAATGTCGCCATATCCAGGATAGTTAAGAGAGTACTGACCATCACTGTAAGAGTAGTTTGCCCAATCGTCATAAATCTTACCACCTACACCAAATGTAAACTGTAGATCTAAATCAAATCCTTTGTAAGAGATATTGGTATTTGCGCCACCGAATAAATCACTGATGAATGAACCTTGAACCTCTTGCTTAGCAAGGTTATAGTTATTGGTAGTTTCACCGTCTTTCCCGTTGATGAACCAAAGCGGATCGCCGTTCGCAGCATCTACACCAGCCCATTTTCTCAGGTAGAATGTACGTACTCCTTCACCAACTCTAAGTGTTGTTGTACTTGTATTCACAGTACCACCATATAATTCGGTAATCTCATTCTTAAGAGTAGAAACGTTTGCTCCAAGTGACCAGTTAACCTGATTTCTATCACCTCTTAAGATATCAGCTTTCAAAGTAAATTCATATCCTTTGTTTACCAAAGTACCGATATTGTCTAGATAGTTTACTAAACCACCAGCTCTTAATAGAGGTAAGTTGTAAATAAGGTCTTTTGTTTCTTTGTTATAGTATTCAGCAGATAAAGTAATTCTGTTTCTCAAGAAACCTAAATCTAAACCAATATTTAATGGGTTTACGGTTTCCCAAGATAAGTTTGGATTAAATACTCTTTGGTAATTCGCTGCAGCCTGATCATCATAGTTTGCAGTATAAGTATAAGTTGCATAAGGATTCGCAGAAACCTGGTTTCCTAACTTACCGTAAGAAGCTCTAAGTTTCATTAATGAAATTGCATCAATTTCCTTAATGAAATTAATTCTTGCCAAGTCAACACCAACACCTGCAGACCAGAAGTCACCAGCTTTTCTACCTGGAAGGAACTGAGACAATACGTCTCTTCTGTATGAACCATCTAACAGAAACATCTTATCATAGTCATAGTGAGCAGTTACTGCATAACCATATCTGGAAGATAAATCTGCTGTACCAGCGTAACCATAAGGAACAACGAAGTTAGTCAAAGTTGTCAATTCAGGAGAACCCACTGTAATACCAGTTGCGCTCAAGAATTTCCTGTCAGACTTGTATGCTTCCTGGATTAATGACGCACCAACGTTATGCAAACCGAATTTCTTATTATATTCTAAGATATTCTGAACGTTGAAGTTGAAGTATCTGTTTACAGATGTTCTTTGGTAACCCCCATAAGCGTAACCATCACCATGTGTAGGATTCCAATAAGTATCTTCTTCTACACTGATGTATTCAGGAGCGAAGGTAAATCTGTAGGTAAGATTATTAAAGATCTTGTATTCTGCACTTAAGTTAGCAAATGCTCTTAATGTTCCAGCTTGATTATAATTGTTTTCCAAAATGTAACCAGGGTTAAACATATTATTACTTAATCTGCTGTTCGCAGGATTCCAGTAATAGGTGCCATCCGCATTTCTCACAGGATCTGTTGGTCTATTAAAATACTGGGCCAACATTGGGTTAGAAAAAGCACCACCTTCTGAAAGCGTACGAGTTTTCCCATGCGAAAACTGAAAATCCGTAGAGAATTTTAATTTTTCAGTTGCCTGGTAACCTAACTTAGTCGTATAAGACAATCTTTTAAAGAAAGAATTTCTCACGATACTGCTTTGATCAAACATATTTGCCGAAGCATAATACGTAAATTTATCACTACCACCAGACATGCTGAAATCTGCATTTTGCTGGTATCCGTCTTTTCTTACGACATCTGCCCAATTGGTATCTGCCTGAGATTTAAAGATTGGAATTACGGTCGCATTATTAAACTTTCCATCGGTATAATCCTGTACGGTGTAATTATTACCTAACAAATTATTTAATCCATCCTTCAAATATTCCTTGTACTCAGCAGCGGTAAACCCTTTATGGGAATCAACTGCCTGCTGATTGAAACCTGTATTGAAAGACATATTAAATCTTGCTTTCCCCCTTTTACCGGATTTGGTTGTAATTACGATCACCCCAGCACCAGCATCTGCACCATAAACCGCTGTAGAAACAGCATCTTTTAGAACCGTAATACTTTCAATATCATCTGGGTTCATATTCGCCAGAATATTTGCAGTGGTATTGTTTGTCGTTAAATCACCATTAGCAATACGTACTCCATCTACAATATAAATAGGAGTTGTAACCCCATTAATAGATGAAATACCACGTACTCTAACATTGGAAAAACCTCCTGGCTGACCAGAAGCCGATCCTGTTTGCACCCCGGCAACACGACCCTGCAACATCTTATCGATAGACGCAACCGGTACATCTTCAATAGACTTACCAGACATTGTACTGATAGAACCGGTCATTTCCTGAACCGTTTTCTTTTGACCGAAACCAACAACAATTACCTCGTCGATATCTTGAATCTTGGTTGAGTCTTTTTGTGCCATTACCAGTTGTCCTGTAAAGAACAAAACACCAGCGCTTAAAACTCTTAATTTCACATTCATATTAACACATTTTTAATATTTAAGCTACAAATATGTTAATTATATTTAACATGACCAAATTAAATATATGATTCATACTACATCAAGACTGCTCAGGAATTATTATAAATTCATCAGTATTATGTCCGAACGATAAAAACAACACCACTCTATGCTTTTTTAAGATATTTATGATAATTTTATCATAAATATTTGATAAATATTGTTTCCTCAGCATTTATTCAAAACTTCAAACTTATTTTCCACAGGAAAGCATTGAAGTTAAGGATTACTTACAAATTTGGATTGAAAGTTTTGATAACGATAAACATAAAAAAACCGCCATTGCTGGCGGTTTCTCTTATTGAAAAAATTTTATTGAAGATTTACTGTATCTTTCAGATTAGCTTTTATAAATCATTTTGCTTCACCAATCCTTTAGAAGCATCAATTTCACCTTGTGGTATCAACCATGTCCATCTTTTGTCTCCTGCAGGAACAGTAAGCAAGTTGTTTGTTACAGCGGAGACCTGATTGGTACCCGTTCTGTCTAAAGGTAAGTTCAATCTTTTGAGATCTAGGAATCTGAAACCTTCCCCCCAAAGCTCCAGTCTTCTGCTATTAAGGATCTCATCAACATAAGCTTGACCGGTTGTGGTAGCGCCAGCATAAGAAGGGTTTCTATTTTTCTCGAATTCGTTAAAAACGATCTTAGATTGTGCCTCTTTATTATCTCTAGCCAAAGCTTCTGCTTCAATCAAGTACATTTCTGCTGCTCTCATGAATGGAATATCTCCTAAACTTGTATTATTATCAATCGCGCCAGATGAGTTTGTTGATAAGAATTTCTGAGAAGTGTAAGGCACTTTCAAATAAGTTGAAGGCAAATTAAGAGCTGTATGAGCGCCCGTCGGGTCAATAACTTGAGTTCTCACATCTGTAGTTGCAAATTTAGCATACAACAAATTGTTTACTACTTTTGGAGCCTGTCGGATCTGAGATGAATTATAATTTCTAGACATATATCCCATGAAGTTTCCAAAATAATCAGAAGTAGTATCCAAAGGCTTATACCCCCATAACCATTCAACATTATCATAATTATTGAATCCTTTTTTATAGTCAGCATTAGTCATCAAAGCAAAACCAGCTCTCGCTTCTTTGGCATAAGTAGCCGCCTGTGAATATTTCCCTTGAGTTAAAGCTACTCTAGCCATCAAACCTTTTACAACGCTCGCATTAAAATGCGATTTATTTGTCCTTGCTTTACCAGAAAGCAATCCAAATGATGAAGTAAGATCATTATTGATAGAAGTATAAACTTCTTCTAATGACGCTCTAGGAATTGCTTCGAACTCTAGATCTAACCTTAACGGAACTCCCATTTGAGTATTATTACCACCCGCAACATATCTATTTGCATAAATTTGAGAAAGCATGTAGTAAGAGAATGCTCTAAATGCATAAGCTTCACCCATTAATTTATCTTTAACAGCCTGATCACCTGCAACTGCTGGAGTTTTAAGGATTACGATATTGGCCATTCTGATCTGCTCATAATAGAAATCGTAAGGGTAAAATAAGTTTCCAGAGTTTGCATTGGCATTATCCAACCATCTGATTGTACTCACATACCAGTTTGGACCGGCAGCAGGGAAAATTAAATCCTCACCCATGACGTCCATATAAATCATAATTCCGGTATTCCCGTTCTGACCCTGACTAGAGTTTTGTCTTAAATACATATTTCTATGCATTCCGTTAATAATAGTACTTATATTCTCTATAGAACCAGAAGCCAACTGCTCACTTACAGAATCTGTTGGACCTGTTTCCAAATAATCTCTGTCGCATGATGAAACCATGCTCAATACTACTGAAGCAGCAGCAAATAAGATTGTTTTTTTATTAATAAATTTCATTTTTCGATTTTTTAAAAAGTTGTACTTAATCCAAAAGTAATAATTCTGGCACTAGAGTATCTAGGGTTTACAGTTCCGTTAAATGATTGGTAAGGCTCTAATCCCTGTCTTTTACTTGACAACCAGAGATTTTCACCACTTACAAATAGTTTCAGACTGTTTATTCCTACATTTTTCACTACATCTTTATTGAAGTTATATCCCAATGAAGCATTCCTCAACATCACATAACTTGCATCCACCAACCATCGGGAAGATCCTGCATTAGCTTCAACTGCTGTAACTGAATTAAGTACCGGCACATCTGTTATTTGACCTGGAGTCGTCCATCTGTCTAACAAATCTACGTGTGCTGCTCCACCTTGTAGGTAAGATACCATTAGGCCTGCATAGTTCGTATCATAGATTTTACCACCAAACTGATAGTTAAATGCTGCTGACAACTCAAAATTCTTAACATTTAAAGTAGTAGAAATATTCCCGAAGAAATCTGGAATTGCAGAACCTTGGTACTCATATTTAGCTTTTGCTTGTTTTGTTGTTACAAGCGTGCCATTCACGGTTCTAACATCTGCCGCTTTTAAATCCGGATATAAAGTCTGATCTAAGACATACAATGCTGCTCCATCACTAGAATCTACTCCATACCAAGTTTTCAGCCAGAACGCATACAGGTCTTTCCCCACCATCAATTTCTTACTTCCGTTAATAATTGACTCCTGTGGAAGTTTAGTAATCTCATTTTTGTAAGAGGTACCATAAGCATTAACGGTCCATTTTACATTTTGGTTTTTGATTACATCTACACCGATTGTGAGCTCATATCCTTTATTGGTAACATTACCAACATTGGTCTGGATACTGTTTCCAGGAATACCAGGATTCAAAGGAGTTGGAACAGGGAAAAGAAGATCTCTTGTTTCTGAGTTATAGTATTCTACCGTCCCTCTTATGCGTCTGTTAAATAATTCAAACTCCAAAGCGATATCTGACTGGGCTTTAGTTTCCCAGGAAATAGATGGATCCGCTACATTTGACAAAATAACTCCCGGTTCCGTACCATTATTATACCCTAAATCGAATACAGATTGGTAAGGATACCATGAAGATAAAGCATCGTTTCCTACTTCACCGTAAGACCCTCTTAATTTTAAGAGATTAATCGCTTTAATATTGCTGATGAAATTTTCTTTAGACATCACCCAACCTGCACCGGCAGACCAGAATGAAGCCCATCTAACATCTGTTGCGAATCTAGAAGAAGCATCCCATCTGATAGATCCTTCTAATAAATATTTCTCAGAGAAGTTATATTTTAAGCTACCAAACCAGCTTTCTTTTGTTCTGGTGTCAATTTGAGAATTGATGCTTGTATTGTCTACAAATCCACCAAATTCATACGCTCCAGCGACACTTTGGTTTCTTTTATAACCATATAAATAATCACGTAAAAAAGCACTGTTTTCATGACCTGCAAGAGCAGTAAAAGCATGATTACCAAAAGACTTGTCATACGTTAAAACTTGATTAAAAGTATAATCACGGTTAAAATAAGCAGTTCTTGAAGCAGACCCAACACCGATAGCATCACCTATAAAAGTATTGGTAAAGATTTTATTAAGAGTTCCCCTATAGTTATATGCACCATTAGTTCTGAAGGTTAATTCAGGAAGTAATTTCATTTCTGCATATACATTTCCTTGGGCATTATAAGTATTAGTGGTGTTATTATTTAATAATGTTTCCCAAACGATGTTACGTCCTGATGCTGCATCCGGACCTCTCATTGCACCGGCATCATAAAGCACTTCCCCATCTGGACCGTACATTCTTTCCCCGGTTACCGGATCATGCTGGTAGGGGCTATAAATAGGCCCCATCCGTCTTGTCCAAGAATATGGATTAATAAAAGAAGAACTGCTGTCAACACCATCTACGGCAATATTACCACTACTTACGGAAGCATTTAAGCTTGTTCCTAATTTCAACCAAGATTTAACTTGAGAATCAGCGTTAAGACGCAATCCGATTCTTTCGAAGTCTGATTTAGTAATATATCCTTCCTCTTTTAAATAACTCAAAGAAGAAAAGTAAGTACTTTTATCATTACCACCTGTAAAGCTTAAGTTGTGATCCTGTCTTATTCCAACACCAATTAGAGGTTCAGCCCAGTCGAAATCATTGTATTTCAATTGTGCATTAGGATTTAAAACCCCGTCTACAACTAACGTACTATTTGGCACGTTAAAAACATTAGTTTTTAAGTTTCCTGTTATCAAGTTAGCAGAAGCCCAGGCGTTTGAGGCTGCAATACCTTCAGCTGGAGTTGACGTTCTTCTACCATTTCTCATTGCCTCCCAAGCTAACACATAATAATCAGCAGGACCCACTCTGTCGTATTCTTTAATAAATCTACTGCTAATACCAGTACTGGTATTCAAAGTTATTTTTGAAGAATTTTTCTTACCTCTTTTAGTGGTAATCATAATTACTCCATTCGCAGCAGATGAACCATATAGTGAAGTCGACGCCGCATCTTTCAATACGTTCAAACTTTCAATATCGTTAGGATTAATCGAATTCAAGTTTCCCGGAAAAGGAACACCATCTACAATAATTAAAGGCTCATTAGAAACTGAATAAGATCCCGTTCCTCTAATTCTAATAGAAATCCCATCACCCGGCTGCCCACTACCGGAAGCAACTTGAATACCAGCACCAGCTCCGTCTAAAGCTTGCAGCACATTTGAAATTGGACGCTCCTCAATCTCTTTAGCACCAACCTGTACGTTTGCTCCTGTCAAAGTAGACTTTTTCTGAACACCATATGCAACAACTACAACCTCTTCGATATTCTGAGTTTTGGTTGAGTCCTTTTGCGCCATAACTGCCTGTCCTGTAAAAAACAAAACCCCAGCAGTTAAAACTTTTAATTTCACATTCATATTAACACATTTTAATATTTAAGGTGCAAATATGTTAATTAGTTTTAACATGAGCAATAGAGAATTTCATTTTCTACTATAATAGTGTCCATTTATATGTATATTTTGAGTATTAAAAACACATTATGCATTTAATATTCAAAATATACACTCTTTAAGTAATTTTTAATCCATTCAAGCTCGCCTTTTTAATAATGTAATATTTAAAAAAAACATTATTTAGAATAATTATAAACATAAAAAAAACCGCCATTGCTGGCGGTTTCTTTTGAAAAAATACATTTGATACTTCTTATCAAAATCTGACTTTAATTAATAACCTGGATTTTGCTGAGCAGCCAAAACAGGATTAGCACTCGTTTCCAATGTTGGGATTGGCCATACATATTTATGATCAGCATAAGGAATAGCCGGGACATCAGTAGTTTTATAAACATATGGAGTTCCGATTTGGTAATCCGCATAGGTTGGATTCTGACCATTTCTGTATTTCGCCGGAATTCCAACTGCTGGCGTAAGAGCATCCTGCTGTAATCTGTGGATGGTGTTCCACCTCAATCCCTCTGCCAGGAATTCGATTCTTCTTTCCAGTAACACTGCATTTACAGCCGCCGCTGGTGTTGTGAAAGCAACATACTGCTCTGTTGCAGGATTTGTTAGAGATCGGTTTCTCACCGAATTCAGGTCTGCCAAATACGTAGCATCACCCAACCTTGCCTTAGCCTCAGCTCTGTTCAGCAGAACTTCTGCATATCTTAAAAGCGGTGAAGCATCCGTCAAAGTACTTGTATCCTTGTATTTATTCGACAGCAGAAATGACGGTTGCGAAGGCTGAGTAGGAGTACCAGCAGTCATTACAGTTTTTACCAGATTGGCACCTCTTCGTTTATCTGTTGCCAGCCATGATGGCTGATTCCAGATTACAGGGCTGATTGCGATTAAAGCTCTACCATTATATTGTGAAGCTAAAGCACCATTTACACTTGGATTGTTGGTTGCAGAATTTTCCAAAGAGAAAATACTTTCAGTATTACCGTAATTGTTAGCAAAAGGAGTATTCGGATCCGCAGTCAGTGTATAAAGACCATTTAATTTATTGGCTTCGTCAATGACTTTCGGATAATCCGCTTTGCTTAAATACACTCTTGTTTTTAATGCAATCGCTGCCTCTTTAGTTGCGTATACTATGGCGTTTTTAGCAGATCTTGCCGCCTTAGAAGTCATCAACGTTTCTGCCTTATCTAAATCCGCTAAAAGCTGCGTGTAATTCGCGGCTACAGTTCCTCTTGGAAGACTTGCATTCTCTTCAATAGTTGGCAAAGAGTTGCTTGCTTTCAACCTATAAGGAACCCCAAGGTGCGATGCATCTGCAGTATGTTTATAAGGCCGCGCAAAGAAGTTAAGCAATTCATAATGACTGAATGCCCTAAAAAACAAAGCCTGTCCGATATAATCATTCCCTTCTGCTTCCGGAATAACTCCACTCTGAATAGCCTTGGTAACGCCTTCGATCACAAGATTAGCCCTGTTAACTAGCCTGTAAGTATCTACCCAGTAGTACACGGTATTTAATGCCCCTGAAGGATCCCAAGTCCCTGTATAAGTTATCGCATAGAAAGAAGCTGTATTCACCATATCTTCGCCCCGCATGTCGTTTTGCTGAAAATAAGCGGCACCAAAAGGATAACCCCTACCTGCGGATGATGGATTTGCGTTATTATACTGCCCGATTGCCGCTGCCTGATACATCCCATTCACCGAGAGGATGATGTTTTCTTTGGAGCTGAAAGCCACCTCTTCACTAATCTGATTATGAGGTGTAAGTTCCATAATATTCTCCCTGTTACAGCCGGTGAGAGTGAACGCAGCAACTGCCAGTGACAAAAAATACTTTTTTGTTTTGATATTTTTGATATTCATATTAATAATTTTTAGAAAGTTGCATTAATTCCGAAGGAAATTGTTCTTTGTCTTGGTACTGCATTATAATCCATTCCCAGATTTTCCATCTCAGGATCAATCCCTTTATAATTGGTAAACATTATTGCATTCTGCACAACGCCATAAATCCTAAACTTAGTTAGATTGATACTGGACAGCATTGCAGGATCTAAGGAATAACCGAGGGTAATGTTATCAATTTTCACGAAGTCACCCTTCTCCACAAATCTAGAAGTAGCCTGGCCATTTAAATTAATGAAATTTCCTCTACCTCCATGTAATTTCGGAGTCCAACCATCTCCAGGATTGCTGGCACTTTGCCATCTTCCTAAGATTTCAGATCCGTTGTTATAAAAGTCCTGGTTGAGCAATTCTCTTCTTGTAACATTAAAAATATTATTTCCCCCGCTAAATCTTGCCATTACACTAAAATCAAATCTCTTATATTGTAATGTCGTATTCACAGAACCAAAATAGGTTGGAAGCGTATTCCCTAATATTTGTCTATCATCATTTGTCAATGAAGAAGCGGTTCCCAGGTTACCTGGATTGGTAGGATCAAATAAATAATAGCCCTGATTGGCAATATTCGCCTGCACCAAAGAACCATCAGCTTTATAGTACACCGGATTACCGTTTGCTGCATTCACTCCCCAATATTTATATCCGTAAAGGGATCTTAAAGATTCTCCTTCTCTGATAAGATAAGCGGTTTCGCCGTTTTGGGATTGAATAATATCCTTACCATCTACCAAACCTGTAACTTTATTATCCATTAAAGTCAAATTACCTCCAATACTCCATTTCAGATTTTCATTTTTTAAGATATCAGCGTTCGCGGAAAATTCGAAACCACGATTCTCCATACTTCCAATATTTTTATTGACCGAATTACCCGGAACCCCTAAAGAAGGCGATAATGGTACTGCAAGAATTAACCCGTCATTCTCATTAACAAAATAATCAGCACTAAAAGTAATTCTGTTTTTCAATAATCCAAAGTCTGCACCTAAGTTTTTCTTGGTATTTGTTTCCCATTTAAGCTGATCATTCCCTGCCTGCGAGTAGCCAATACCATTATAATCAGCATATTTAAAACTATTATACAATCCTAAATATGGATAATTTCCAATATCGGTATTTCCCACTTTTCCATAAGATGCCCTCAGTTTCAATTCAGAAAGCGTGTTAAGATCCTTCATAAAACCTTCATTTGAAACTGTCCATCCCAAGGAAACTCCTGGGAAATTACCCCATTTATTCGCCGTTGGTAAAGAAGACAAACCATCTCTTCTGATTGTTCCCTGAACAAAGTATTTATTCGCAAAATTATAGCTCAATCTTGCAGCATAAGAAATTAGACCGTTCTCCGTAGCACCTCCACCGGAATATTGAGTTGCATATGAACCAGAAATCACCCCTACATCACCAAAGAAATCAGAGGACAATCCCTGACCATCAGCAAAAAAACTGTTTGTTTTCTGCTTTTGGTATTCATTAACCAAAACCACATTTAAGTTATGTGATCCAAATGTTTTGTTAAAGTTCAGGATATTTTGAATATTCCACCGATCAAGGTTCAGGTAATTATTATCGATATACCCTCCTCTTGAAAAACCGTCACCGTGAACCCTATTCCAATAGAGAAACCCGGTAGTGACAGAACGGTCTTTACTTACTTGCAGTTTGTAATCTAACCAGTCAGTAATTTTCACATCTCCCGCTATACTCCCAATAAATCTGGAAAGATCAGAAGTGTATTTATTATTATTCACAACATAGGCGATGTTTGTAAGATCACTGGTAATTGGGATTAAGTTATCCCACTGACCAACTCTGCTTACGGTGCCTTGCGTATAAATATTATAACCAGTAGGTGTTCTGGTATCATATATCGGTGTATTAGGCAATTGACGCACTGCACTAAACATTGCTCCGGAAATTGAATTATATCCATTATTCAATCCTTTATAAGATGTTTCCGAGTAGGCAAAATTAGTACTGAGTTTAAACCAATCTGTAACCTTTTGATCGGCGTTCATTCTCAGTGAAATTCTCTCCATGGCATTTGGGGTAATCACCCCTTCCTGCTTTGTATATCCTAGAGATGCGTAATAGTTACCCTTTCCGAGCCCACCAGTCATCGACAAGAAATGATCGGTCTGCGTACCTGCTCTAAGCACCGCTTTTTGCCAATCAGTATTATAATCGCTTCCTTTAGCCCATACTGTTCCAGCTGCTTTTGCTTTTTCATTAGAAATTGTCAAGAAGTCGGGAGTCTCCAGTAGATCCAATTTCTTCACTACACTTGCTACACTGAACATGTTATTATAAGATACCGTAAATTTTCCGTTTTTCCCTTTTTTTGTAGTAATCAAGACAACCCCATTAGCGGCGCGAGAGCCGTAAATTGCAGTTGCTGCCCCATCTTTCAGCACGGTCATCGATTCAATATCAGCGGGATTAATATCCGCCAATGCATTGGTGTAAGTATTCCCGCCACCGGTATCGCCGGCAAAAATAGGAACTCCATCAACCACATATAATGGCGATGTACCAGACGTTATCGTATTCACCCCCCGAATACGCACTGTTGGCGCTCTGCCAATATCGCCTGAGCTACTTACCACCTGTACGCCCGATGCCCGACCCGCTAATTGCGCTTCGAACGTAGGAGTATTCAAATTGGCGATATCACTTCCTTTCACGGTTGTAATGGAGGAAGTTACATCTGCCTTCTTTTGGGTCCCATAGCCGACTACAACAACCTCCTCAATATTTTGAGTTTTAGTTGAGTCCTGCTGTGCCACTAACGCCTGTCCTGTAAAAAACAAAACACCTGCGGTCAAAATTCTTAATTTCACATTCATATTAACATATTTTAATATTTAATTGGCAAATATGTTAATAAAACTTAACATCAGCAATACCCTTTTGTGAACTTTATCACAATAACTTAAATTAATAACCTATAAAACATCATTTTACTAAATTAATAACAGATATCGCATTGTATATTAAATTTTAACTAATAAATATCAATTTTTATCAACACAAAAATATTACATCAAACGCTAATCTATATCCATTCTAAATAATTACCCATCAATAATGTTATTTTGTTGTAAAAAACAATAAAATATTTAGCTTTTCGTTTAAATTTAACACCCATAATAAGACATCAATGATAAATTGAAAATAATGAGTATCAGAAAATCTTATGATCATCCGAATTTTAAAAACATTAAATATACAGGAACAGGGATCCTCAAAAAAAATAATATAGTAAAACACAGTACTTTAAATTTTCACAGGATTCTTTTCGGGAGTTGAAAAGCTAACTTTTGACCATAGCCCTTTAACATCATTCTCATGAACTCCTCATGAACTATCCATGAAGTATCCATGAAGCATCTATGGAGCATCGATGAAGCAATATTGTAAGTGACCCGTCCTGAAATAACTATACAGATTAATAAATAAATCCTGATATCACTATTTCAGGACAAGACACTCGAACCCATTCTGAAATAGCCGATACAAATCATCTAGGCACTTTAGAAGTTTCTTCTTGACCTAAAAATATCTTCCTTAAAACAAAAAAACCTGCTAAGCTAGCAGGTTTTAAATATATTTAAAGAATTACTTTAATTTTTTCTTTACAGAAATCTCTTCGTAAACTTCCAGAATATCGCCAACTTCAATATCATTGTAGCCTTTAATATTCAGACCACATTCGTAGCCTTTGGTTACTTCTTTTACATCGTCTTTGAAACGTTTCAAACTTTCAAGTTCTCCATCGAATTTTACGATACCGTCGCGTAACAAACGAATTTTCGAGTTTCGGGTTACTTTTCCGGTAAGAACCATACATCCTGCAATAGATCCTACTTTCGAAATTTTGAACACTTCACGGATTTCTACGTTCCCGATTACCTGTTCTTTTATTTCTGGTGAAAGCATTCCTTCCATCGCTTCTTTTACCTCGTCAATTGCCTTATAGATAACTGAATAGGTTCTGATCTCGATTTCTTCTTTGTCAGCCAGTTCTTTTGCATTAACACCTGCTCTCACATTAAAGCCGATCATAATTGCATCTGAAGCCGCTGCTAATAAAACATCTGATTCAGTAATCTGACCTACTCCCTGGTGAATAATTTTCACGCTGATTTCCTCGGTAGATAAACTTTGAAGCTGATCTGAAAGTGCTTCTACAGAACCATCCACGTCCCCTTTCAGGATAATGTTCAATTCTTTGAAGTCTCCTAACGCAATACGTCTTCCTAATTCGTCTAACGTTACGTGTTTCTTGGTTCTAACGGATTGCTCACGCTGCAACTGTTCTCTTTTGGTTGCAATTGTTTTGGCCTCCCGTTCATCTGCAAATACCCGGAAACGATCTCCGGCAGTTGGTGCGCCATCTAACCCCAATACCGTAACCGGCATCGATGGTCCTGCTTCTTCCATCGGTTTCCCTCTTTCATCAAGCAATGCTTTTACTTTACCATGATTTTTACCTGCAAGTACATAGTCACCTACTTTCAACGTTCCAGCCTGTACCAGTATTGTGGAAATATATCCTCTACCTTTATCTAAAGAAGCCTCGATTACGACACCACTTGCATTTTTATTTGGGTTGGCTTTTAATTCTAATAATTCCGCCTGCAATAATACTTTCTCTAAAAGAGCGTCCATATTATTACCAAACTTGGCAGATACTTCCTGTGACTGTACATTACCACCCCACTCTTCTACCAGAACATTCATGGCAGAAAGCTGCTGGCGGATGTTGTCTGGGTTAGAGTTTGGCTTGTCCACTTTATTAATAGCAATAATCATTGGAACTCCCGCCGCCTGTGCGTGAGAAATTGCTTCTTTCGTTTGTGGCATCACATCATCATCAGCTGCGATTACGATAATTGCAATATCTGTAACCTGCGCCCCCCTGGCTCTCATCGCGGTAAACGCCTCGTGACCTGGCGTATCTAAGAATGTTATTCTCTGACCATTCTCCAACTTCACGTTATAAGCACCAATGTGCTGTGTAATTCCACCGGATTCACCAGCGATTACATTTGTTTTTCTGATATAATCGAGTAATGAAGTCTTACCGTGATCTACGTGTCCCATTACGGTAACGATCGGCGCTCGGGTAATCATATCCTCCGCAGTATCGGTATCTTCTTCCAGTGCAGATTCCTCTACATCGGCATCAGAGAATTCAATGTTGTATCCGAATTCGTCAGCAACAAGTAATAAAGTATCAGCTTCTAAACGCTGATTCATGGTTACCATAACTCCCAGTGAGAAACAGGCAGATATTACTTCTGTAGGACTCACGTTCATTAATGAAGCTAATTCACCTACGGTAATAAATTCTGTTATCTTAAGAGTTCTGTCTGCTGCATCGATCTCATCCTGACGCTCATCCTGTTCTCTTCGGTAAACTCTTTTCTCTTTTCTGTATTTGGCTCCTTTATTTTTCCCTGCCTTGCTGGTCAGTTTTTCTAAAGTTTCCTTAATTTGATTTTTAACTTGCTCGTCAGTCAGTTCGACAGGCATTACAGGGCCTCTTCTTACAGGACCTCTGTTGGCGCCTCCACCACCCTGATATCCAGGTCGGTTGCCACCACCACCTTGACCAGGCGGACGATTCCCACCCTGACCAGGAGGACGGTTGCCTTGACCTTGTCCAGGAGGGCGATTACCCTGAGTCCCCTGCTGAGTTGCCCCACCAGTAGGATTGGGTTTTTCAATACGCTTTCTTTTCTTCTTGGCAGCGGCTGAATTTGCGGAAGGTTTTGGTTTATTAAACTGTGATAAATCCACGGTTTGTTTCAGGATTTTCACCCCTTCCAATTTTTTATAAACCGTTTCAATTTTATCCGATTCAGGCGGTATTACCGCTTCAGGTTTCGGAGTTTCTACGGCCGGCGGCGCTGGAGTTTCTACCACTGCAGGCACAACGGGTGCTTCCTGTATTTTTTCTACAGGTGCTTTTTCCGTGATGGCCTCTGGTTTTTTGGATTGATCGTTCTTGGACGATCGTGGCTTATGGCCTTCAATTTTCGACAAATCAATTTTATCCAAAACCTTAAATTCCTGTTTTTCAGAAACAGGTGCTTTTTCAGCAACAGGTGCTTTTTCAACCACAGGTTTTGGCTCTTCCGCTGGTGGAGCTGGCTGCTCTTTCTTCACTTCGGATATCTTTTGATCTAAGTCTATTTTACCTAAAATCCGGGTTTCAGGTCTAAGACTTGCTTTGGCTCTTATTACCTCAGGTTGTGATGGCTCGATTTCCAGTTTTTCTTCCGGAACTTTAGCGATCACCACCTCATGAGAAGCTTTTCTCTGTTCCCCGTCTTTGCGGAACTCAGCTTCTAATGCAGAATATGCCGATTCTTCCAATTGAGCGTTCGGGTTACTTTCTACCTCGATTCCTTTGGCATGTAGAAATTCTACAAGTCTCGTCATCGAAATATTAAATTCCTTAACCGCTTTATTTAATCTAATTTTTGGCATGTATACTTTATACTTTTATTTTAATTTTTGGCAAAGTTAACCTATTTTAACTTTAGATACAGTATTTAGAATTTTTTAGTCTTCTAACTCTTCTTTCAGGATGCGTTTTACCTCCGCAATGGTTTCTTCTTCTAAATCTGTTAAATTAACCAACGCGTCGGTTTCTTTATCCAGAACACTTTTTGCGGTATTCAGGCCTACTTTCTGGAACTCGTCGATAATCCACTGTTCGATATCCCCTTCGCCGGATCCTGCGAATTCTCTTAATTCAACATCATCATCTTCACTTGTCTCCCGGTATACATCAATGTCGTAACCGCTTAACCAGGAAGCCAATCTGATGTTTTGACCTTGCTTACCAATGACTCTCGAAATTTCTTCTACCGGTGTGTAAACCAATGCATAGTTCGTTTCTTCATTGATCTCAATTTTATTAATGGTAATATTTCCCAAGGCTCTTTTCACCATGATTTCAGGGTTTTTCGACCACTGAATAACATCGATGTTTTCGTTTTTCAACTCGCGGACAACGCCGTGAATTCTGGAGCCTTTTACTCCAACGCAAGCTCCAACCGGGTCGATTCTGTCATCGTAAGCATCTACCGCAATCTTCGCTTTTTCACCAGGGATACGGACTACTTTTTTCAAAATAATGGTACCATCCTGGATCTCCGGTATTTCCATTTCCAGTAATTTCTCCAAAAATCTTGGTGCCGTTCTGGAAACGATAATCTGAGGTTTTGAACCTTTAAAATCAACACTTTCTACAATCGCACGAACGCTTTCTCCTTTTTTAAAGAAGTCCGAAGGGATTTGATTTTCTTTTGGCAAGATGAATTCATTTTCTTCATCATCCAACAAAATAACGTGTTTGTGACGAATATGGTGCACTTCACCAATTACGATTTCACCAATTTTATCTCTAAACTGATCGTATAAAACCGCATTATTATGTTCCTGAAGTTTGGTCGCCAAAATTTGTTTCAGCGTAAGAATACTTCTTCTTCCTAATTGTTCGATAGGAATTTCTACGGTAAAATCTTCACCGACGTCAAAAGTTGGATCTATTTTTTTTGCTTCTGAGATTTCTATTTCCAGATCATCATCTTCAGACATTTCGTCTGCTACAATCGTTTTATTTAAAAATATCTGAAAATCTCCTTTATCTGGATTTACAATGACATCAAAATGATCATCAGAATCGAATCTTTTTCTCAGTAAAGTTTTCAATGAGTCTTCGATAATCGCCATCAGATCTATCTTGCTGATGTTTTTGTCTTCTTTGAAATCGCCAAATGCTTCAATCAATGCTAAACCGTCCATTTATCTATGTTTTGTTTAAGGTTTGAAATATAAAGTTTTTACCCTTTAAATTTAATTCAATTTATCATAAAAGAGTGCCTAATTATAAATTATCACTCTTTTGTTTTTAGAACTTTATCGCAACAAGTGCTTTTTTAATATCGGAATAAGGAATCTCTTTTTCTTCAACCACATCTACTTTTCCTTTTCCTATTTCTTTTGGTTTTCGGTATTTCAGAACCAAGGTGATTTTATCTTCCTCCACTTTTGCTAACTCGCCTTCAATTTCCGAAGAATCATTCATTAGCAACTCCAGGGATCTGCCAATGTTTTTACGGTATTGCCTTGGCATATTAAGTGGTTCACTTAATCCCGCGCTCATTACTTCCATCGAAAAATCATGTTCATCACGATCCATATTGAATTCAATCGCGCGGCTTGCATCTAAACAGTCCTGAAGCGTCACTCCATGGTCACCATCTAAAATCACCCGAATATGATCGGTCACAGAAAATTTAATATCAATCAAAAAAAGATCTTCTCTTTCTGCTAAAAAATCGTTTAATAGTTGTTCTATTTGCGCTCTAAACTCCATATCTTTCTCAAATACTCTTACGAAAAAAGGCTTTCTTCCGAAGGCCTTTTCATTATAATTTCCGTAAATCTTTTGCAAATATACACATTTTAAATAAAATATCAAAATAATTACATTTTATTGAAAGCGCAATAAACACCAGAGAAACGATTAATTCTTATATTTGCAGCAATAAAAAAACTTGCATTGTGAATATTACGATCGTTGGAACAGGTTATGTAGGCCTGGTTACCGGAACTACTCTGGCAGAATTGGGAAACACGGTTTACTGTGTGGATATCGACGCCAAAAAAGTAGCGCGCATGAAACAGGGAAGCGTTCCTATTTATGAGCCGGGTCTCGAAGAAATGTTCCTTAGAAATATTCAGGCACAACGATTATTTTTCACCACCGACATCAAAGAAGCCCTTGACAAAAGCGAAGTCATTTATCTTGCTTTACCGACTCCACCGGGAGAAGACGGTTCTGCCGATCTTTCTTATGTGATTTCTGTAGCCAACCAAATTGGTGAAATGATGACGGACTACAAAGTGATCGTGAATAAATCTACCGTTCCGGTGGGGACTGCGGATAAAGTTCGCGAAACCATTGCTGCTAAAACAAAAATAGCATTCGATGTGGTTTCTAATCCGGAATTTCTACGGGAAGGATTTGCCGTAGAAGATTCTATGAATCCTGCGCGCGTGATCGTAGGAAGTGAATCTGAGAAAGCCCAGGAAGTGATGGCAAAGATTTATCAGCCGTTTACCAATACCGGAATTCCTATTATTTTCATGGATGAAAAATCTTCGGAATTAACCAAATATGCCGCGAATTCTTTTCTGGCCGTAAAGATTACTTTCATGAATGAAATCGCCAACTATTGCGAAAAGGTGGGCGCCGATGTCGACAAAGTCCGTTTAGGAATGGGTTCTGATGACCGGATCGGCCATCGTTTTCTTTTCCCGGGAATCGGTTACGGCGGAAGTTGTTTTCCGAAAGATGTGAAAGCACTCATCAAATCCGGAAAACAGGAAGGCTTTGATTTCCAGATTTTAGAAGCAACGGAAGAAGTGAATCAGAATCAAAAAATAATTCTGGTTTCTGAAATTGAAAAGTATTTTAAAGGAAATATAGAAGGAAAGAAAATTGCACTCTGGGGGCTGGCTTTTAAAGCGAATACCGACGATATCCGGGAAGCATCTTCTTTAGACAACATCAAAATTCTTCTGGAAAAAGGTGCCGAAATCACCGCTTACGATTCTATTGCCGAAGATAATGTACGCCAGGTTCTTGGAGATCAAATTTCTTATGCTAAAGATATGTACTCCGCTCTGGAAGGCGCAGACTGTCTTTTGATCGCTACAGAATGGAGTGAATTCAAAAACCCCAACTTCGAACTGATGGCGCAGAAGATGAGAAACAAAGCCATCTTCGACGGCCGGAATATGTTTGCCCTGGAACAGGTGGAAGATAAAGGGTTTTTCTACAAATCGATCGGTAGAAAAACTTTAAGATAAAGTTTTTTAAAAAATATAAAGCAATCCAATTTGAAATTAAATTTATTTTCAAAAATTATATTTGCAGTTCTGTTGGCTTTCACGGTTAACAGTTTTGTGTATTTTGGATTCGCGAATATCTACTCTTCCAAAATTTTTACTTATCAGAGTTTTCAGGAACAGTTTCATTCCGGAATTTATCAGTACAGGATTTTAAGCGGTTATTTTTTAATTTGGATTTATGATTTTTTATCCATTTTAAATATTGATTACAATATATTAAAGTTAAAATTTCTGAGCGCCAATTCTGAACCGCAAATGTATCTGTCCTTTTACCTTCTCAACACTTTCTTTATTATGTTATCGGCAATTATATTAACTTTAATTACCGAATCCAAAAACTTTATCGCGACCAACTCTGAAAAGATCCTCATCACTTCGGTGGCGATATTCAGCATTGCTTTATCTCAATTCGTGGTGGTTCCGTACGATATCCCGAGTTACTTTTTTATATTGCTATTCTTTTATTGCTTCATTGGTTATTTAGAAAAACAATCCGTTTCAAAATTAATCCTTTTAAGTGCGGTCATCATTATTTCTACTTTTAACAGAGAATCTTCAGCGTTATCCCTTTCATTGGCCGCCACCTTATTATATGCAAAATTTGGGATGAGAAAAGAAACCTTTTTGCCAGTTATCGTTTTGGGAACTGCATTCGTCAGCGTTTATTCCGGACTCAGATTGATGAGTGACAATTTCACGACGAACGATGGCAATTTATTTATTCAGAATTTCACGCAGCTTAAAAACATTTTAGGATTGTTATTTTGGCTGGTGTTTTTTACACTCCCCTTGGTACTGGCCAAAGATCAAAAAACGGTAAAGCTGATTCTTGTGTTCCATTTACTTTCTGTACCGTACTTGCTATTGTGTTTCTACACGGGAATATTATATGAAATCCGCTTATATATTCCACTTTTGATAACATCTTTATCATTAAGCAGGACAGAACTTACTGGAATTCATTAATTTATCTTATTTTTGATAAAAATTTATCAAACACAAATGAGCGAAAATCAACAGCAATGGACGGAAACTATTGAATCCAGCCACTCTTTATTCGACCTGAAGCTTGCGGAAGTTTGGCGGTACAAAGATTTGGTATATATGTTTGTGAAAAGAGATTTCATCTCAAGTTTTAAGCAAACGGTTTTGGGACCGGTTTGGTTTTTCATCAATCCTATATTTACCACGGCTGTCTATTTAATCGTTTTCGGAAATATTGCCAATCTTTCTACCGATGGCGCTCCCAAAATTTTATTCTATCTGGCGGGAGTCACCCTTTGGAACTATTTTTCAGCCTGTTTAACGGGAACCTCCAATGTATTTACCGGCAACGCCGCCATCTTTGGCAAAGTGTATTTCCCCAGACTGGTGATGCCTTTATCGATTGTGATTTCAAACCTTATGCGTTTTGGGGTGCAGATGTTACTTTTTATCGGTGCATTTTTATATTTTTATTTTAAAGGGGAAGTTCACCCGAATATCTGGATTTTAGCGACGCCGTTTTTAATTGTACTAATGGCTGCATTTGCATTGGGAATGGGAATGATTTTTTCTTCTTTGACCACCAAATACCGGGATATACAAATGTTATTGAGTTTTGGCGTAAGTTTATTTATGTATGTGACTCCTGTAATTTATCCGCTTTCGGCCCTTCCTGAAAAATTGAGAACAATTGCTTATTACAATCCGCTTTCCGGGATTTTTGAATGTTTCAAATATGCCTGGTTAGGCGTAGGCGATTTCTCCGCGTGGATGCTGGTCATCAGTACCGTTATTATTTTTATTTTACTGGCAATCGGCACCGTTGTCTTTAATAAAGTCGAAAAAAGTTTTATGGATACGGTTTAAAAAACCAAGTAAAAAGTAAAAAAGCCAGTTAAAGATTGTGAGGAAAACACGTCAAAATTACATCAATAGTTTTTAAAGAAAATTTATTAAAGAACACAAGATGCTCGCATTAAAGGCAGAAAACATATCAAAACAATACCGGCTCGGACAGGTGGGAACGGGAACTTTATCCCACGATCTCAACCGTTTCTGGCATCAGATCCGTGGAAAAGAAGATCCCTATTTAAAAATCGGTGAAGCCAATGACCGTGCTTCCAAAGGAGAAAGCGATTATGTCTGGTCTTTGCGGGATATTAATTTTGAAATCGAACAAGGCGACGCCGTGGGAATTATTGGCCGAAACGGCGCAGGAAAATCAACTTTATTAAAGCTGTTAAGTAAAGTCACCAAACCGACGACAGGGAAAATTTATACCAACGGCAGAATTGCTTCTTTATTAGAAGTAGGCACAGGATTTCACCCGGAAATGACGGGCCGCGAAAACATTTATTTAAACGGCGCAATTCTGGGAATGACCCGAAAAGAGATTAGACGCAAATTTGATGAGATCGTAGATTTCTCCGGCGTTGAAAGATATATCGACACGCCTGTAAAAAGATATTCATCTGGAATGTATGTTCGTTTGGCGTTTGCCGTTGCCGCACATTTGGAATCTGAGATTTTAATTGTAGATGAAGTACTTGCAGTTGGTGATGCGGAATTCCAGAAAAAATGTTTGGGGAAAATGGGTGACGTAAGCAAAGGAGAAGGCCGAACGGTTTTGTTTGTGAGTCATGACCTCAACGCGGTTTCTCAAATCTGCAAAACCGGCATTTTACTAAATCAAGGTTTGGTTGAATACAAAGGAAATATAAGAGAAACGGTGACTACTTACCTTAATGCTGACAATGATGACGTTATCTATCTGAATAACAAAAACAATTCGGGCAAGAAAATGTTCATCAAAGAAATTCTGGTAACGAAGGACAATGGAGCGGTCAGCAAACAATATCTATACAATGAACCCATCCATTTTAAATTTCAGATCGGCATTAATGAAAATGTAACGAACTGCAGTTTTTTCGTTACGATACTGGACTCGAGAAAACGAAGGGTATTTTCCTGCGAGCGGGAATCTGTAAATGATTTAATGACGCTGACAATTGAACCGAATACTTTAGTGCGAGGAAAATATTCCATCCACGCATTTATTAACCAGCCGAAAATTGCTCAGCTCGATGTGGCGGAAGATGTTTGTAAATTTGTAGTCACCGATCCGGATTCCTATTTATCAAAACATGGTGAATATGATTATGGGGCGGTTTTCGGTAGATATTCCTGGAAATAAAAACCACAATTCATGATTAATTTATTAAAAAAAGTCTATCGTCTTAACAAAAGAGCTTTTAATGAATACAAAAGCAAGGACTTGTTGCACCCTAAGACAGGAATATCAGAGAGAGAGCGTAAGCGCCTGCAAAATTATCCTCCATTTACAGAAGGAAAAGTAAATCTTTTTGGAAAGCCGATTTATTTTACTGATGCCGCCGGATTTCTTCATTCCCTGGATGAAATTTTCGCAGACGAAATTTATAAATTCACTACGGATAGAGATGATCCATATATCATCGATTGTGGCGCAAACATGGGTCTCAGCATTTTATATTTCAAGAAATTGCACCCAAAATCCAAGATCATCGGTTTTGAACCAGACGAAAACACTTTTGACGTTCTTCAGAAAAACACACTTGAATATAGTGATTCTGTGAAAATACATAAGGAAGCTGTCTGGACTGAAAATACAGAACTGACTTTTTTTTCAGAAGGCTCACTCGCCGGCTCTACAGTGGTTGACTTTTCAAATAAAAATGACACTAAAAAAGTAAGGGCAATTGATTTCAAAAAGTATTTAGATCAAAAAATCGACTTTCTGAAAATTGATATTGAGGGAGCCGAAAACCAGTTAATTTTTGATATTAAAGACCATTTAGTCAATGTGAACAAACTGTTTTTAGAATATCATGGCATCATCGGTGAAACCCAAAATTTAGGAAATATACTAAACTTGCTAACTGATGAGGGTTTTGAATACTACATCCGTTTAGCGGGAGAAACGATTAATTATCCTTTTTGTGATGAGAAACCTGTGAGTTTCAATCAGCAGCTAAACATACTCTGTTACCGGAAAAAATAATGATTTCAATAATAATCTCTTCATACAGACCCAACTGCTTTAGCGATGTAGAAAAAAACATCGCAGCGACTTGCGGGGTTACCTATGAACTTATAAAGATTAATAATCCTGGGATTATGGGAACCTCCGAAGCATATAATAAAGGGGCTCTTGAAGCCAGATATGATATATTGCTTTTTATTCATGAGGATATTAAATTTATGACTCCCAATTGGGGCAGACTGCTTATAAACCATCATCTGCTAGAAAAAGCTGGAGTGATAGGATTAGCTGGTGGAATATACGTCCCTTCGGCACCTGGTGGATGGTTCACGGATAACGAACATGCATTGATCAATATAATACAGGGTGAAAAAGATGGCCCTAAAAAGAAGATACAGACGTTTTCTGAGGTTCAAAAAGCTTTTGCACTAGACGGAGTTTTCCTGAGTATTAAAAAACAAATCTTTGCACAATACAAATTTGATGAACATCTTAAAGGACATCATGGATATGACACAGAAATCACTCTTAGAATTGCAAAAAGATATTTCAATTATGTTATTTCTGATATTTCAATAGAACACTATTCCGCTGGAAAACCCGATTTGGAATGGAATAAAGCAAATATTTATATCCGAAAAAAATTAGGCTCAAATTTTCATAAGGAATCCAATGATGAACTTGAATTAACGTTATTCGTAAATTACCTCCATCAGTATTTTAGTCAAAATAGAATTAATCTAATTTCCATTTTAGAAACATTCCAATTTTTCCCGATCCGAACCAGTTTCAGAACAAAAAAGATTATTTTGAATAAATACTATAATTTTGTTAAGTTTCGAAATTCTTACCACCGTGAATAATTTAGCCATCATCATCCCTTTCTATAAGAAAAAGTATTTTGAAAAAACTTTGGATTCTTTGGTTAACCAGTCAGAGAGAAATTTCTCAGTATATATTGGGAATGATAACAGCCCGGATGATATAGAAGATTTATTAAGTGAGTACGCTGACCACTTAAATTTAAAATATGAAAAATTCAGTCAAAATTTAGGAGCAGATTATCTTACGCTCCAGTGGGATCGGTGCATTGCACTTTCCGATAAAGAAGAATGGATCATGATTCTGGGAGATGATGACGTTTTGGGTAGTAACGTAGTGGAAGAATTTTACAGTCATCTAGATCGTGTAGAAACTTCTAAAATTAAAGTCATCAGATACGCCTCTCAACTTATCGACGAAGCTGACAGAAAGACATCGGAAATCTATTACAATCCCGAATTGGAAAAGGCCGGAACATCTTATATCAGAACATTAAAAGGTAAAGGACGAAGCACTCTTTCCGAACATATTTTTGCGCGCTCCGCTTATGACAAACACGGTTTCAAACATTTTCCTGTCGCTTTTGGCAGTGACAATGTTGCCTGGCTGGAATTTCCCGATATGGAAAACATCTATAGCATTAATACCGCGGTCGTGAGCGTCCGGATTTCAAAAGAGCATCTATCTTCCCGTGAAGACAATGGTTTGAAGTATAAAAGAAGAGAGGGAATTTATCTCTTCAACCGCTATATTATCGAAAATTATGCTCTTTTTTTTACTAAAGAAGAGAAGTTTTTAATTCTTAAAAAAGCGTACAGAAATTTAAGATTTGCCACCCGTAATAAACTCAAAACTTTTGAATTTCTATTTTTCATGTTTAGAAAAATCGGTTGGAAGACGGTAGATATTATCAAAAACAACCGGTATAAAGATTAAGTTTTTTCATCAGTTTCCTTTTAAAAACTTTAAAAGTCCATTTCAGGGGTATTCCTTCCAGTTTTTCCCACCAGGGAATGTTTTTATTTTTCAAAGCGATATCCCAATAATTATTAGCCAACTCTTCCTTTTCCTCACAGGCCTTTGCTGCATTAAGTTTAGTGGTAAAAGAAAGCATCGCATATCTAGGGTTTTCCATTAATCTTTGATACAGATTCTGACTTAAACCGTCTTCCAGATATTCTCCAAAAGCCAAAATATAATCCGTAAAAAGAATATTATGGTTTTTAATAATCGGTATGAGCTGCACGCTTTCCTGACAAAATTTTTCATTCTCAAAAACAGGAAATGGAAATTTTTTAATGACCTCCATTTTCAAAACGTAAACCATTTCCCCGGCAAAACTCCATTTATAGCTATTATAGTGTGTCCACCGTTTGCTGCCAAATTCTTTATTTTCACCGACCCTATCTTCGGGCGCATGAATAAAAGTAAAGCCACCAAACTCTTTACCTTCTGCCTCCTCAGATAATTTCTGGCAAATTTCCAGGCAATTGCTGCTTACAAAATCATCGCTGTCAATGGGCAGATACCATTTTCCCAGTGCGTTTTGCAGGGCCGTATTAATTGCAATATGTTTTCCCTGATTCTTTTGTTTGATATAACGAACAGGAAAATCTGCGGCAGTAATAAAATGCGAAACCAACTCTTCCGTAGAGTCAGTTGAGCCATCATCAACAATCAGCCATTCAAAATTACGAACGGTTTGTTTCGATAAACTTTGAAAGAGACGGTCAAGTAAGTAACTTCGATTGTAAGTTGGGGTAAAAATAGTAAACAACATCTGTGTTTTATAATTGAACCAAAATTACATAATAATATTACAAATCATTAAAACTAACTCCAAAAAACACCATTATCCCTAAAAATTGTAACTTTCAGCATAATTTCCATTCATGAAGAAAAAAATACTTTTTGAAGTCGATATTAAAGACTGGGCTTTTTATTTTATGGTGAAATCATGGTCGTCAAAATTGGCCGGTGAATACGACTGTTATTATGTTTGTAATGACATTTACCGGATCAAAGAACTGCCGGAAATGAGCCGGATTAAGATTACTCTTCTGAATACCATTTCTAAAATCCGCTTTAAATTATACCGAACATTTTCTAATCAGAATAAAAAAGTTCAGTTTATCGATTCTTCCGGAAATTACTCTTTTCCAAAATATACAAAACCGCTCGTAACGCCTTTTAGTGACGAGACAAAAAAGGTTGAAATCTTAAATTTCGATTATCTGGTTTCGATGGCGTATTTTTTTCAGTACGTTGCAGAAATCCCATTTAAAGGCAGAAAAAATCTGATTGGGATTTTTAATGATTCCTTTCCTCATCTCGGACCCGAAAACGATTTAAAAACTAAAACTCACGTCAATTCTCTTTCCCGGGAAGCGTTTTTTAATAAATACTTAAAGTCGTACGATTTTCTTTTACTTGCCAATGACAATCTCATTCGCGCTTATCAGGAATATACTGAAAATTTAGAGTTCGCTCTGGGTATTTACAAAGAAGAATTTTTTGGCAGAACTAAAATTAAAAGTGAAGAATTTACGTTAGGCTGGACCGGAAATCCGCACCGGGTTGTAAAGGGTTTTTTTGAAGTCATCGAACCTGCCGTAAAAAAAGTTCTCGAAACCGGCAGAAAAGTTCGGTTAAAAACTTCTTTCAATGCATCTTACGAAGAAATGATCGAATTCTATAACGATGTGGATCTTGCCGTTATTGCATCGAGTGGCGATGGTGCTCCTACGATGTTTTGTGAAGCGAGTCTTTCAGATATTCCGTCCGTATCCACATTTATCGGACTGCCATCGATGGTGATCCAGGATAAAGTGAACGGCCTTTTTATCAATCGTGATATTGATGAAATGGCAAATGCAATTATTTACCTTTACGATAATCGGGATATTCTGGAAGGTTTTTCAAAAAGAATTAAAAAGGATTATCTGAACATAATGAGTAATGAGAAAAATATTGCCAAAATCAGAAAAGTGTTGCAGAAATTAGAAAGTTGAGAAGTGTTATTCATAAAAATGGACAAGAATATATTGCTAAATCTATTTTTAATCTATCGTTCATAACGCCATTTAAAAACCATAAATCCCAACTCAGTAGGAAGTTGATTGAACAAATTCAGTTTCTTCGAACTACTGGGATAGTCTGCTGATAAATAATCGCGCAAAGAAAGGCTTGAAAGCATTTTATAGTTCTTATAACTCTCTTTCCATAACTCTTTATTTTTCTGAGCTTTCCAATTCATTTGAAGCGTTAAGGATTTGTAATGAATCAAATACTTAAGGATTAAATTTTTCCTGGCTCTGTTGGTTTCTTTCTTATACTCATCATCGATGTACCGGCCGATGGTAAACCAATTATCAAAGTTTCGCTTATCGCGGTTATGGATTACAGACTTATCATGTAAATAATAAGTGTAGGTCGTATCCTTTTGAAAAGCTACTGAATTTAATTTTAAAGTGAGCTGAAAGGTCCAAAGTTCATCTTGCGCGAATAACCCGGGCACGAAGTAAATTTTTTCCTTCTGCAAATAACTTACACTAAACAGTTTATTTACCGCGGAACTCAAGATTTTTCCCTCAACAAATGCTTCAAATACCTGCTCGTTCCCGTCGATGGTTTCTAACTGATTTAACTGGCCCATACAGAAATGTTTATGACCCGTTTTAAACTGCTTACATTCGATTTGCGAAACGACCATTTCTGCTCCGGTACGTTCTCCAACCTCTACCAGTTTCATGATGCAATCAGGCGAGATGGTGTCATCACTGTCCAAAAAAAACAGATATTTGCCCTTTGCAGTATCAATACCTTTGTTTCTTACAACTGATAAACCCGAATTTCTTTCTAAGTGAATAATCTTCCATGTTTCAAGCTGGTGTTCTGCAATAAAATCCTCTGCAATCTGTACGCTGTTATCAGGAGTATTGTCATTGATCAAAGTCACTTCGATATCAGAGTAAGTCTGTGCCAGAACTGAATCCAGACATCCTTCCAGAAAATCGGCACAATTATAAAGCGGGATGGATATTGTGACTAAAGGATTCATCAATTTCATTTTTTCAAAAATACTTAATAATTCTTAAATTCATATCTTTGAAATACTGAAAAAAAGGAACGCAAATACAATACTGCTTCATTTTTTTTGAAATTGGCAGATATTCTATATTTAAAAACCAGCTATGTTATTCTCCATACTTGTAGCGCATTATAATAATTTTGAGTATTTCAAAGATTTCTATAAAAACGTTCTTTGTCAGACTTATCAGAATTTTGAAATCATCATTGTTGATGATCAATCCACCGATAATTCTTTAGAAAAGCTAAAGAAGTATACCGCTGAAGATCCGAGAGTGAAAATTTTCGAAAACGAAACCAATAAAGGGGTTGGCTTTACGAAAAGAAAATGTGTAGCAATGGCCAGTGGCGAAATATGCGGCTTTATAGATCCTGACGATGCGGTAACAGAAAACGCGCTGGAATTAAGTATTAAAAGTTACCTGGACAATCCCAAAATTGTAGGAACCTATTCACAAATTATGTTGTGCGATCACTTGCTTCGTCCACAAAGGGTGTATGCAAGAAGCAGAAAGGTGATCAATGGAAACCCACTTTTCTTTAACATAAATAATGAAATTTCCCATTTTTTCACTTTCCGCAAAGAATCTTACCTTAAAACGGATGGCATCAATCCAAATCTTACAGCTTCTGAAGATTTTGATCTGTATTTAAAAATGTACGAAGTTGGTGATTTGACTTATATTCCTAAACCCTTATATTTTTACAGATTACACGATAAAGGAATTTCCCAGGGCAAATCCAAAACGGAAAAAATTCACAAAAACTGGAATGAGATGTTGAAGGAGGCTTGTAAAAGAAGGAATATTACAAAAATTGGAAATATTATTTTAACAGAAAACACTGATTTATCAAAAATTATATTTGAAAAAGAAAACACATTTGCCGCTAAAGTGCAAAGAAAAATAACCGCCTTTTTACAGTGACCATTTTCATTTTAACTTAAATTAAATATCTACGTCCAGTATTGATTATTGCGTAAAAATGTACTTTTATTAATTATATTCGCCTAAATATTCATCATCACAAATGATAACCATCCTCATCAAATCCTTTAACCGCCCGTTTTATCTGGACCGTTGTTTAGCCAGCATTCATCGGTTTGTGAAGGGGAATTATAAAGTGAACATTCTGGATGATGGAACGCCCGAGAAATATTTGAATAAAATTAAAGAGAAATATCCCGAAGTAAACATCCAACGATCCGGGCAATACCATCAAAAAGTTAAGATAATTCAAGAAAATTTAGAAACCGGAAAAGAAATAGATGGTTTTCAGATTCCCACTCAATTGTGGATCGATGCCGTAAAAAATGCGACCGATTTCGTTTTGGTTACCGAAGATGATGTTTGGTTTACAAAGCCAGTTGATCTGGAAGAAATAACGACTCAGATGAAAACACATGAAACCGCTTTGGTAAAACTGGGCTGGCATGGAAATACTGATGCTTTTAAAAAACTGGATACATCGATGATATCAGAACATTTAAACCGCTCCTATCCGAAAAAACTATTCACGTCCAACCGCTGGGTGATGGACTTGTTCATGCACAATAAATTCAAATTTTTCTCCCTCCTGTATCGGTTAGGTTTAGTAGACCACTTTACCCAACAAAAATATTGGCAACTGAATTCTATTTTGATGGGAGTCTGGCAAAAAGACTATTGGTTATACGTTTGGAAAGACGTTCAAGGGAGAGTCGATGAGAAAATGCAGTTGCGAAATGCGGCGGTGTGGTTTCATGAAAATAAAAAGAACCTCAACATGGTTGCGACGAGCCGCGAAGAATGTATGAAAACAACCTTTCAATCATCGGCAACGAACTCTTACCACAAATCTGATTGTGATTTTGATGTCAATTACTTTAATCACTTAATAAACGAAGCCTGGCTTAATGAATCTTTTGATGTTATGCAAAATTTCCCGCAGGATTTCAGTTTAAGTTACTTTGAGAAATTTTTAGATAAAAAAATCAATCGAGAAGAATTTCGAAAGTGGGTTGCACAATTTAAAGATCTATACCGAAGCTTAGGGGCGACCGTAGACTAAACCGAATGGAACAGAATATACCTAAAAAGAAAATTTTATTTCGCCACCGTTCATTGGAGATGGGTGGAATCGAGAATGTATTGCTTGCCATTTTAAATCATCTGGATCAGTCAAAATATGAAATTACTTTATTGTTAAACTATAAACAGGGCGAATTTCTGGATAGAGTTCCTGAAGGAATTAGGGTTTTGAGTATTGGAAAAGGCACCCAAAATTTCTCTAAAAACACATCTATCTATCTATTACAAAAGAGTTTGCGAAGATTAAAATATTTTCGGTTTCAAAAAAACCCAAAGGCATTTTACAGAAAACATCAACTTTTAAATTTAGATTTTGAAGTAGCATTCAGTCATTATATGTTTGATGATATTTTGAACAGTCCGAATCTGAAAAGCAAAAAGATATTTTGGTTTCATGGTGATTTAAGAAATTCCGGTTTTACCGTTGAAGAAAACAACCGGTTCGTGCAGCAAATGGCGCAATTTGCTACAGGTGTTTTTGTTTCTCACTTTTCTAAAAACAGTATCGAAAAGACTTGGGGCGTTGTTTTAAATAATTCACAGGTCATTTATAATCTGATGCCAATAAATGAAATCCTGGAAAAATCACAGCAGACTCAACAGGATTTCGGTAAAATTGATTTCGTTTCTGTTGGTCGATTGTTTCATCAAAAAGGCTTTAAAGATTTACTATCGGCACACATTCGCCTCATAGAAGAAGGATATCCTATTAAAACTTTATTAATTGGTGAGGGGAATCAGCGGGCAGAGTTAGAAAAAATAATTCAAGATCATAACGTGGCAGATAGTTTTATTTTGGGTGGATATCAACAAAATCCCTATTTCTATATCAAAACAGCATTCTGTTTTATTTTACCTTCTTATAGTGAAGGATACGGCCTTGTAGTCGCAGAAGCACTGTTGCTCGACACCTACGTATTATCTACAAACGTAGGGGGAATTCCGGAAATTATAGCATCTGAGGATCACGGGGCATTATTTTTACCCGGACCTGAGAATGTTTACACCGCAATGAAAAAAGTTTTAAGTGAGAAAGAGTCTGTTGGTGGGAAAAGCAACTCTAAACAAAAAACAATCAAAAGAAATCAAAACACTTATGATCAATTAAATGATCTTTTTAAATAATCATAAGTTGCCTTATTCATCATACTTATCACGAATTACACGTTGAATGAGTTTGGTTTTTCCCGCAAATATCCTAAAGTTTTCAATTTTCTCATCAAAGAATTTTCGTATTAATATTTTCGGTGCCCATCTTGTAAAAATTCATAAAGCGTACATCTAAACTAATATTTTCTAAAATTTCCAAATTATATTATTCCCAAAAAAACGGAGTATATTTGCTATGGCAGCAAAAAACTAACAGATGAATTTACTCTACCGAATTATTCTAAAAGCTGAAGACATTTTTAAAAGACTTCGTGACAAAGCCTATATCGAAATCTGCAAATCCCGCGGATTGAAAGTCGGCAAAGACGTAATTTTTATCGAAGCTCCAAAATTCGGGTCAGAACCGTATTTAATAGAAATCGGTGACCGCACAAAAATTACTGCAAACTGTACTTTCATCAATCACGACGGCGCAATGTACGTGATCCGTTCCATGGAAAAATACCGGGATGCCCGAAATTTCGGCAGAATAAAAATTGGTAAAAACTGCTTTATTGGAAACAATTGCACGATTCTTCCCGGCGTTGAAATGGCCGACAATTGTATTTTGGGCGCCGGTTCAGTTTTGAATTCATCAACTCCACCGAACTCGGTTTTTGCTGGAGTTCCGGCAAAATTCATTTGCACTGTTGAAGAATACGGTGATAAAGCTTTGAAAAACAATTTGATTTATGCGAGAGAACTGGAAAATATCCGTCCAAATTTAGATGCTTATATTAAAGAAAATTTACCGCATACGTACAAACCAGTAAAATAATTCTGTGGCTGCAAAAAAGAAAATCCTCATCAGAATTGGCTCTCTCCGTCACGGGGGCGCAGAAAAAGTACTGGTGACTTTGCTGAAAAATCTACCGAAGGATCAATATGAAATCGATCTTTTATTAAATTTACATTCAGGAAAATATCTCGCCGAAGTCCCAAGCTGGATTACTGTTTTGTATCTGAACAAAGGAGAAATGATTACCACCAACCGACTTCAGGATTTACCGGTGAAAGCTTTTCGGGTTTTGTATCAAAAGGTTTTGAAAATGTTTCCTAAAATTTTTTACCAATTTATTTTAAAAGGGAAAAAATACGATATTGAGTTTGCAGCCATTCATGGAATGCGCGATGAGATTTTGAATTCTCCTTTAAAATCATCAAAGAAAATTATTTGGATTCATAATGATTTAAAGAAAACCGAATTCCATCACTATACCGATGAAGAAATCCGGAAGTTTTTCGGCTTCGATAAAATCATGGTCATTTCTGAAAAAATACAGCACGATTTCGGAAATTTAGCGGCGACAGAAAAAGAAAAACAGAAAATTGTCAGAATTTATAATCCTTTAGATACTGAAGAAATTTTGGTGAAGTCAAAAGCTGGAAGCTGGAAGCTGGAAGTTGGAAGTCGGAACTTGAAAGATGAAATTCCTGTTTTTATTTCGGTAGGAACCGTTTTTCCGCAGAAAGGATTTGACCGGTTGCTGAAAGTTCACAAACGGCTTTTGGATGAAGGTTTTAACCACAAAATCCTCATCCTCGGCGACGGTTATGATTTTGAAAACATCAAAAAACTAAAAGAAGAACTAGGCGTTTCTGAAACCGCTACTCTTTTGGGGTTTACTGATAATCCTTATCCTTATTTTAAAGCGGCTGATTATTATATTTTAAGCTCGAGATATGAAGGTTTCCCGACGGTTTTGTTTGAAGCCATTACTTTAAAAAAGAAAATTATTGCGACAGACGTTTCCGGTGTCCGGGAAATGCTGGAAGAAGGAAAACTGGGCTTAATCGTAGATAATTCGGAAGATGGAATTTATGACGGCATGAAAAAAGCACTTCAGAACCCTGAAGATTTTAAGGCGTATTCTGCACAACTGGAAAATTATGAAATGCCGTTCAACTTAGAAAATTCGGTCAATGCAATCATCAGAATTATGGATGAATTATAAATCTTTTATCTTTGTTCTAATGTCTGAAAAAACTACCCTTCAAAAAGATTTTTACCGGGAAAGCGGAAAATGGCTTTCTACATTTCAAATTTGGATGAAATGTTTCAGCCCCAATCTGCATTTTATTTATCTTTTGAGAACCACACAAAAATATCCAAAAAATACTTTTTTAGGGAAAATATGGCGTTTGATTTTGAGACATTATCAAATTAAATATGGCTTCCAGATCTATCCGGAAACCCAAATCGGCGAAGGATTATATCTTGGTCACTGGGGAACTTTGGTCATCAATCCGAAGGTGAAAATCGGCAAAAACTGCAATATTGCTCAAGGCGTTACGATTGCACAGGCGAACCGCGGTAAAAATGAAGGCGTCCCCGAAATTGGAAACGAAGTCTGGATCGGTCCAAATGCTGTGATTGTTGGGAACATCAAAATCGGCAATAATGTTCTGATTGCTCCGAACGCTTATGTAAATTTCGATGTACCAACAAACTCAGTTGTAATAGGAAATCCCGCCACTTTTTCAATGAAGGAAAACGCCACTTCCAACTATATTAATAACAAAATTTCCTAGAATTTTCACCACAAGTCATTAATGGTGACCAGACTGTCCGCTTGCAGAGCGGGTTTCTATACCATCATTTAGATAGAAATATGGTTTAAGTGCTTAAGTACAACTGTACTTTGGCGCGTCATTTTGTGTAGAGAAATTCAGAGAAACTACAACCGCCAGGGCAACTAGTGGTTTGAAAAGCTTAAGATTCATGTGAGTGATTTTGATAATAGGTTTAAAAAAAACCCAACATTGTTACAAATGATGGGTTTAACTTATCTATTCCTTTGCTAACTAACTGCATTTATTGCAGAACTTAAGGTGGCGACTGAATAGTCCCCATATGTTTAAACGCATTTCCTAAAACTGCCGCAATGATAACGGTTCCCACTACAACCGAACCTCCAACATATAAAGCAGCTGTTTTAGCAGCTGAAAACTTTCGTTTTTTCGGGTTGGTAAATTTGCTATTTGCGATGGTAAACTGTTTACTGTTTTTTAAAACAACCAGCGAATCCTGCCTAATTTCAATAAGCTGTATTTTACTAATTCTTTTATGTTCATCTGTTATCTTATAAATCCCTCCACTTTCTGTTGGTATATTCTGAAAATTACGGTAAGAATAACAACTCGAAAGGGCTAGCAACACAACAACCAGGATAATTGACATTCTCATAATCATTTGATTTAAAATTTATTTTCTTTATAAAAAGCCTTTAACCACAAATAACAATGTTAAAACTACACAAAAACAACTTAAAAAAGATATTTTATATGGTTATAAAACTTAAATTACCCTCCAAAACATTGCTAATTTGATTTCTTCGCTTTAATCATCGCCTCCAACATATCCCACATTTCCTGCGGAATTTCTTCGAGCATATTGAATTCTCCGGCTCCCTGCAACCATTCGCCACCATCGATGGTTACGACCTCTCCGTTCATATAAGCAGAATAATCTGAAACCAGATAGGCCGCCAGATTCGCTAATTCCTGATGCACTCCCACTCTTCTCAACGGAACCTTTTTGCGCATATCGAATTTTTCCTGCAAGTTTCCGGGTAGTAATCTATCCCAAGCGCCTTTGGTTGGAAATGGTCCCGGTGCAATAGCATTGAAACGGATTCCGTATTTGGCCCATTCTACCGCTAAACTTCTGGTCATAGCCAAAACCCCGGCTTTTGCACAAGCGGACGGAACAACGTAAGCAGAACCTGTCCACGCGTAAGTGGTGACAATATTTAAAACGGTTCCCGGGATTTTGTTATCGATCCAGTATTTTCCGATGGAAAGGGTGCAGTTTTTTGTTCCTTTTAAAACAATATCCAAAATGGAATCAAATGCGGAGTGCGTTAACCGTTCGGTAGGTGAAATAAAATTTCCGGCTGCATTGTTTAAAAGAATATCGATTTGCCCGAATTCTTTCACAGCAGCATCTTTCATGGCTTCAACCTCCTCCCAGTTTCTGACGTCACACGCCACACACAAAACTTTTCCGCCGGTTTCATCTTCAAGTTCTTTTGCCGTGGCCTGAAGTTTTTCTAAATTCCGGGAAGTGATTACTACCTTGGCTCCCAACTGAAGGAAATATTTGGTCATTGCTTTTCCAAGTCCGCTTCCGCCGCCGGTTACGACTGCTACTTTATCTTTTAATGCCCCTTCTTTGAGCATCGGCTGAGTGTATAAGTTCATAATTTTATTGTTTTTGTAAATTTAAGAGAATTTGCCGGAAGAAAGTTACGAACAATTATGCGGAGGATAAAAGAAGGATCTTTTTGCGGGAACTGGTTGGGAAAGTGCTGTTAGGGCTCTAAGCTCTAACAGCGCTCGCTACTCTTCACGCCCGGAGACAGACTCAGGATAAACTTAGGACGAAAAAGGCGCCCCAAAAAATAAAAAAACTGCTCCAATTTTGAAGCAGTTTTAAATTATCAATTATTTCAGTTCATTTAATATCCGAAAAGTTCTTCGAGAGAAATTTTCTTTACTTCGCCCAGTTTCTCCATATCTTTCAAAGGAACTTTTTTCTCGGACGCAACGATGGCGTAGGTGTAAGGTTTCCCTGAAAAATGGGTCTCGTGGAAATTCTTCAAATCCTGCATATTGATTTTATCTACAGAATCATAGATTTTTTTTCTGGGATCTTCAGTTAAACCCAACTGTTGAGCCGCCAGATAATTGAAGATGATTTTGTCTTCGGTAATTCTTTCGGTCTGAATATCTTTTCTAACCTGAATTCTTGCCAAATCTAAATTGACAGGCAAATTCGGCATTGTGGTTAGAAGTTCGTTCATCGCCGTGGTGGCATCATTAAATTTATCAGCCTGACTTCCGACATAACTCATCATATAATACTCCTGATCTTTTTTCTGCGGCTGCATATAAACACCGTAAGTGCTGTAAGCCAACGCCTTACTCTCTCTAATGGTCTGGAAAACAATGGAGCCCATTCCGCCACCAAAGTAATTGTTAAAGACTTTGATAATGGTGTTTTTATTAGGGTCGTAATTTTCGGTATTTCTAATCCATCGTGTTTCTGCCTGAACCATCTCGTAATCGGTAAAGAGAACCTGGTTTTTGGTTTGTGCCGTTTGATTGAAAACTTTCGCCGGAGCGGCCACCGCAAACTTGGCAGGAATCTGATGCACGTTTTTCAGTTTGTTTTCTACATCTTTAATGGAAACCGGTCCGTAATAAATCACGGTTTGCTCATAATTATTCAGATTTTTAATCCTGTTGACCAACTCCGCAGACGTTACAGAAGCCAGGTCGGAATCGGAAAGAACATTATTAAATTTATTGTTTTTTCCGTAAATCGCGTAACTCGTTAAACCCTGAAGAATAGCACCTTTATTGGCTTTCACATCTTTTCTCGATTTTGCGATTCTTTCTTTTAATCCTTTTAATGCAGCATCGTCGGCTTTTACATTTTGAATTAGATCTTCATATAATTTCACTGCTTTATCAAAATTCTCCTGTAAACCTTCGATAGAAACCGTGGTATATTCTTCGCCTGTTGAAACATCGAAACTACACGCGATCTTGTAAAATGCTTTCGAAATTTCTTCGGCAGACATTTTATCGGTACCCAAAAACTGAAGATACTGCGAGGCAAGCGGCTGTTTCAAATCGTTGAGAGAACCCAGTTTATAGCGGTATTTCAACCGGAAAATCTGATTGTCTTTATTGGGAACATACAATATTTCAGCTTTTCCTAATTTTGCTTTCTGGATATCTTTGTTATAATCTAAAAACACAGGAGCTGACGGAGAATTCGGCATATTTGCAACCATTTTCACAAAATCAGACTGTAAAGCTGCATTGGTTTCCACCGGTGTAATCTGTGGTTTTTCAATCTTAACGGTTTGAGTAGATTCGCCTTTTCTTTTCAAAATGGCAACATAATTTTCGCCTAAATATTTGTTCGCAAAACCGACGATATCTGCTTTCGTAATTTTAGATAAATCATTCACATAAGCAACCTGATCTCTCCAGTTCAGTTCAGAAGTAAAAGCGTCCATCAAAGCACCTGCACGGTCGCCATATTTTTCTGATTCGTAGATTTTATCTTTTTTAATATTATTAATAATGGAAGTTATCAAACTGTCATCGAAGTTTCCTTTTTTCAGATTATCGATTTCACCCAAAACCAGAGTTTTCACTTCTTCCAGACTTTGTCCGTTGGTTGGTGCCGCATTCAGATACAAAATTCCGTAATCGATCAACGTAAACGTAGAAGCTGAAGCGCGCAACAGTTTCTGTTTTTTCACTAAGTTCAAATCTAATAAACCGGCTTTTCCGTTGGTTAAAATTTGCCCAACCAAATCAGCGATCAAAACATCTTTGTCTTTATTTCCCGGCAACCTGAAACCCATGGTTAAATTTTCGGCATCCGGACCTGTAATTTCTTTGATGATTGGTTTCGCAATCGGTGTCTCCGGAACGAAAGTATATTTTGAAACTTCTTTAAATTTCATATTGGCGAACGCTTTATCAACTTTCGCAATTACTTCATCAGGATTGAAATCTCCGGATAAAATAACGCCCATATTATTGGGCACATAATAATTGTTGAAATATTTCCTGATTTCTACCAATGAAGGGTTTTTCAAATCTTCTACTGTCCCAATCGTGGTTTGCTGTCCGTAATTGTGATTTTTGAATAATTCAGAAAAAAGGGTTTCGAAAACTTTACTGCCATCACTGTCTAAACTTCTGTTTTTTTCTTCATAAACCGCTTCCAATTCGGTATGGAAAATTCTTAAAACTGGATTTCGGAATCTCTCGCCCTGAACCGCCAGATATTTATCCAGAGAACTGCTCGGAACGTCATCGGTATAAACGGTTTGTTCGAAACTCGTAAACGCGTTTGTTCCCTGTGCTCCCATGGAAGTCATCATTTTATCGTATTCGTTTGCGATCGCAAATTTACTCGCAACACCGGAAACAGAATCTATTTTCTTATAGATTGCTTTTCTTTGATCCGCATCTTTGGTTTTGTTGTACTGCTCATACAGCGCATCAATTTTATCCAACTGCGGTTTTTCTTTTGCCCAGTCCAGAGAACCGTATTTGTCGGTTCCTTTGAAAAGCATGTGTTCCAGATAATGCGCTAAACCGGTATTGGTTCGCGGATCGGTTTTGCTTCCGGCTTTCACGGCGACGTACGCCTGAATTCGCGGATCTTTTTTGGTTGGACTCAAAATAACAGTGAGACCATTTTTCAAAGTGTAAAATCGGGCATTCATGGGATCATTGGTCACGTACTTATACGTGTATCCGTTTCCTGATGCTTCTTTCCACTGAAACTGATTCTGTGCAAAAGCCTGCACCGAAATCAGCAAAGCAGCAAGAACTAAAGTGAATTTTTTAAACATAGATTATATTTTATGAGATTAGACGAAATTATTTCCGAATTGTTTCAAGAATGTATAAAATTATAGTAAAAATTTTTCAGAGTGATTATATTTAACTAAACTCAGGTTCAGCTTTTTTGGATTTGAAAAGAATTATCTTTCAAAAAGCAATCTTTCGCCATGCTTTTCCTCAGAAACTTTTCCGTTTTCGAAAGCCAGAAATCCATTGACAAAAGTGTGCGTGATTTTGGAATGAAAAGCTGTTCCTTCGAAAGGACTCCAACCGCATTTGTATAAAATATTTTCTTCGGAAACTGTGTAACTTTGGTTCAAATCAACCAAAACCAAATCAGCTTTATATCCTTCTTTAATAAATCCCCGCTTTTCAATCTGGAAAAGAATTGCCGGATTATGACACATTTTTTCCACAATTTTTTCTAAAAAAATTTTATCATTTTTAAAGTTTTCGAGCATGACATTTAAAGCATGCTGTACCAAAGGTCCGCCGGAAGGTGCTTTCAAATATTTTTGCGATTTTTCCTCTAAAGTATGCGGCGCATGATCGGTGGCAATTACATCAATTCTATCATCCAGAAGTGCTTCCCACAAACCGTCTTTATCTATTTGGGTTTTTACCGCAGGATTCCATTTGATGAAATTTCCTTTGGTTTCGTAATCTTCATTGGTAAAAGTGAGATGATGGACACAAACTTCCGCCGTTATTTTTTTCTCCTTTAAAGGAATATCATTTCGGAAAAGCGCTGTTTCTTTTGCCGTAGAAAGATGGAAAATATGCAGTCTCGCACCCGTTTTTTTTGCCAGCTCAACCGCTTTAGACGAAGAAATATAACACGCTTCTTCACTTCGGATCAAATGATGGGCAGTTACAGGGATATCTTCGCCATATTTCTCTTTAAAGATTTCGGTATTTTTTCTGATAGTCGCTTCATCTTCGCAATGAACGGCGATCAGCATTTTGGTGCTGCTGAAAATCTTTTCTAAAGTATCCGGATTATCTACCAACATATTTCCTGTCGAAGAACCCAAAAATAATTTAATTCCCGCCACATTTCGCGGATTGGTTTTCAGAACTTCTTCGAGATTATCATTGGTTCCGCCCATCATAAAAGAATAATTCGCGAATGATTTTTCGGCGGCAATTTTATATTTATCTTCCAAAAGTTCCTGAGTGACTGCGTTCGGGACGGTATTCGGCTGCTCCATAAAACTCGTAATTCCACCGGCGATTGCTGCTCTGGATTCACTTTCGATATCGCCTTTCCAGGTTAAACCCGGTTCGCGAAAATGCACCTGATCATCAATAATTCCCGGCAAAAGATATTTCCCCGAAGCATCAATGATTTGATCCACATTTTCTTCAGAAATATTTTTTCCGATTTTAGAAATCAAATCATTTTCGATGAGCAAATCACTTTCAAAAATTTGATTTTCATTGACGATTTTGGCGTTTTTAATTAAAATTTTCATTTTACAGGGAGAGAGATTTAGTGGTTTGGAAAATTAAGATTCGCTTTCGGAAATCAGCTTCCACAAATTTAATATTTAAAAACGATTAAAAAACGCTTCCTCTTCATTTCAAATAAATTAAAATTAATGAATGAATCAAAAGCCACAAATTCACGAATATTCTTTATTCTTTAAATTAAAAAGCACCTACTTAAAATCGGCAATTCATTTAAACAGAGTAAAATAGATTCGTGTATTCGTGGCAAAAAAATTAATTTATTTAGAGTAATCTGAATTTTGAAATGTTTTCAGCTCAAATCTATTTAATTATATTTGCAGAAATTCAGAAATTTTGTATAAAAAATTATTGGGACAAACCGCGATCTATGGTCTAAGCACTGTTATTATCCGATTATTCCCATTTATCATCAGTCCTTTTGTCACTCACGCATTTGGTCCGCAGTCATTGGCGCCGTTTATCGATTTTTATTCGGTGGCGGGGATCATCATTGTTTTGCTTTCTCACGGTATGGAAACTACGTTTTTCAGGTTTGCCGAAAAAGAAGATGACATCAGGAAATTGATTTCCACTTCTACGTTAAGTGTCGTCGCAGCGTCATTTTTATTTATGATTTTCTGTTATATTTTCCGACAGGATTTAGCAGTCGCCTTCAAAACACCTGATCAGATCAACCTTTTAACCATGATGCTTTTCGTGCTTGGTTTGGATGGACTTTCTACCATGCCATTTGTCATTTTAAGAAAAACCGGCCGCCCCAAAAAATTCGCTTTAATTAAAATTATTAATGGCGTTATTAATTTTCTTCTGGTTTTATTTTTCATCGTTATTTTACCAAAATTAGGAGCAAAAGGGCTCTTCGGATTTACCTATCATAAAGAGTTTGGAATCGGATATGTATTTGTCGCCAATTTAGTTGCGAGTGCCGTAACATTTATTCTGCTGTCACAAGAAATAAAGTCAGTACGGATCGGTGCTTTTGACTGGAAGCTCTGGAAGAAAATGATGGCATATTCCTGGCCAATTACGATTGCTGGTTTAGCCGGAGTGATTAATGAAACGATGGATCGCCAGTTTTTGAAATATCTTTTACCGGACGGAACCAATACAGAACAAATGGCAATTTACGGAGCAGTTTGTAAAATCGTGACTTTCCTTACCTTGTTCCGGCAAGCGTATCTTTTGGGAATTGAACCTTTCTTTTTTTCCCATGCTAAAAATGAAAACTCCGGACAAGCGTATGCAAAACTGATGGATATGTTCGTCATTGTAAACTGCATTATTCTGCTGGCTTTATGCGTTAATTTAGATTGGCTTGCGAAATTATACCTCGCAAATCCTGCCTATAATGTTGGAATATCAATTGTGCCGATTGTTTTGATCGCCGCTGTTTTTCTGGGAATTTATCTGAACATGTCGGTTTGGTATAAACTTTCTGACAAGACAATTTTTGGTGCTTATATTTCGGTTTTAGGAGCCGCCGTAACGGTTGCGGTGAATGTGTATTTTATCCCGTCTTACGGATATTGGGCTTCAACATGGGGAACTTTTTTAAGCTATTTCTCGATGATGACGGTATCGTATTTCCTTGGTCAATATTTTTACCCGATTCCTTATCACATGAAAAAAATAATGGGATATTTGAGTTTAAGCATTTTCTTCTCGCTCCTCTCTTATTATGTGCTCGGCGGCAATTTACTTATAGGAAATTCATTATTATTAGTATTTTTAGCCATTGTTTTTTATGTGGAAAAAGAAACTTTAAAAAAAATCAGAAAAGCTTAAATATGAAAATAAAAATCATCAATAAATCACAACATCCTTTACCGCAATATCAGACAGCACTTTCTGCAGGAATGGATCTGTACGCTAATTTGGAAGAAAGCATCACTTTAAAATCTTTGGAAAGGAAATTAATTCCCACCGGACTGTTTCTCGAACTCAGTGAAGGTTTTGAAGCACAGATCAGACCCAGAAGTGGATTATCTATAAAAAACGGTATTACGGTGCTGAACGCGCCCGGAACCATCGACGCGGATTACCGCGGAGAAATTGGGGTTATTTTAGTAAATTTGTCCACCGAAGATTTCAACATCAATAATGGTGACCGGATTGCGCAAATGGTAATTGCCAAATATGAAACCGCAGAATGGCTGGAAGTTGCTGAAATCAGTGAAACTGAAAGGGGAGCCGGAGGATTCGGAAGTACCCATTTATAAATATTAAAAAAGTCTCTTTCTATAAATTGATTTCAATCATAAAAAATCAGACAAAAAAAACATACAAACTATGAAAATTATCGTTCCTATGGCTGGTCGTGGTTCCAGATTAAGACCACACACTTTAACCGTTCCGAAACCATTAATCCCAATTGCAGGCAAGCCCATTGTTCAACGCTTGGTTGAAGATATTACAAAAGTAGCCGGCGAAAAAATCGATGAAATCGCTTTTATTATTGGAGATTTCGGAGCAGAAGTTGAAGCGTCTTTAATTCAGATTGCAGAAAGTCTGGGGGCGAAAGGAACCGTTTATACGCAAGATGAACCATTAGGAACAGCACACGCTATTAAATGTGCGGAACAGTCAATGCAGGGCAATGTAGTTGTTGCTTTTGCGGACACTTTGTTTAAAGCAGATTTCAAATTAGATAAAAATTCAGATGGTGTAATTTGGGTGAAAAAAGTAGAAGATCCTTCTGCATTTGGCGTCGTAAAATTAGATGATTACGGGTTCATTACTGATTTCGTAGAAAAACCTAAAACTTTTGTCTCAGATTTGGCCATTATTGGAATTTACTATTTCAATTCTGCCGAAAAACTGATGAGCGAAATTAATTATATCATGGATAATGGTATTAAACAGGGCGGTGAATATCAACTGACAACCGCTTTAGAAAATCTTCGCCAAAAAGGAGCAAAATTTTCATTGGGCAAAGTTGATGACTGGATGGACTGCGGAAATAAAAATGCAACCGTGGATACCAACGGGAAAGTTTTGGAATACGAAAGAGAAAATGTTTCGCAATTTCCTGCTTCTGCAAAAATTGACAACTGTATGATCATCCCACCGTGTTTCATCGGTGAAAATGTGGAAATCTCCAACTCGAAAATTGGACCGAGAGTTTCTATCGGAAACAACACGAAGATTATCAACTCGAATATTGACAATTCTCTGATTCAGGAAAACACCATGATCGACCACGGAAATCTAAGCAATTCAATGATCGGAAATTCGGCAGAATACTATGGCGTTGCCCGCGAGATCTCTCTGGGAGACTTTTCTGTTCTGGATTTTCTTTCGAACCATAAAATCTTTAAACCGATATCAAACTGATTCGCCATCAACCACACGAAACAATTGGTGTGGTTTGGCGTTAATATTGTAAACTTTCCCGAAAGTTTAAATAAAATTCAAATGAAAAAATACATCCTTGCATCTGCATTCATGATTACGCTGATTTCCTGCAAAACAAAAATGGCTGTTGAAAATCCAATCAGCATCACTGCGCCGGTTGCTTCAAGCGCTAATTTTTTCAGCAAAATTAATGAGAAGACAGATTTTCAGCAACTGAAAATCAACTCCCGGATTACCGCAGAAACAGGTAAATTCATTCCTCCATTAGACGCCACCATTTATATTGAAAAAGATCAAAAAGTCTGGATCAATATGATCGCCCTGTTTTTAAACGTAGGAAGAGGAATTGCAACTCCTGAAGGAATCAAAGGATATGAAAAATGGAACAGGACCTACATCGAATCCGATTTCTCTTATTTGAATTCACTATTGAATGTCAACTTCATCGATTACGGTGCTTTTCAAAATCTGTTATTAGGAAAAACATTTATTCCGGTTAATGACAAAGATTTTAAACTCACCAAAAACGCTCAGGGTTACCTTTTAACTTCTGAGAAAAATTTAAGTTTTCAAACAAACGGAAAGGTCTCTGAATATTCGGCTACATTGACTTATAATAACGAAATGAATCTTGAGAATGTTTCTTTGCAAAAAATAGATGCGCCTGATCAGCTCGAAGTTTCCTATTCTAACTGGGAAAATTTTGAAAACATACAACTTCCTAAAAATGTTAAAATAATAATAAAAGGTTCAAAAAACAGCCAGATTTTACTGGAAAATACGAAATTTGAGAGTTCGAAAATGGAAGCACCTTATTCCGTTCCCAATAATTATACGAAAACTGAGATTAAATGATCAAAAGAATAAGCTTTTTAATAGGAATTTTTCTGTTCGCTTTTTTTTCTGGGCAGAAAAAAGAACAACTTCAAAAGCAAAATGCGGAACTTAAAAAACAAATTTCGACCATCAATGCCAATCTGGCTAAAACCCAACAACAATCAAAACTTTCTGTCGCTTACCTAAACGAAGTCGAAAAGAAAATTGGCCTTCGCGAAAAGGTATATACCAATACGCAAAAGGAAAAACGATTGATTGAGGACGAAATTTACCTGCGCCAATTAGAAATCAACCGCCAAAACCGGGAACTTGCGGTCCTGAGAAAAAACTATGCGGAAGTTCTCGTTAAAGCCTATAAAAATAAAGGTGCACAAAATAAAGTAACTTTTATTTTATCCTCTAAAAATTTAGGCGAAGCACTCAGAAGAATTCAATATTTAAAAGATTACTCGGATTATCAGGATAAAAAAGCGGCAGAAATTTCCACCGCGGCAAAAGTTCTGCAGGAAAACATCACCTTGAAACAGAAATCTGTAAAGGACAAAGAAATGATTCTTACCAATCAGCAAAAGGATTTGTTGACCATCGAAGCTGAGAAAAAAACAAAACAGTCGCTCTTAGAAGAATTTAAGAAAAACGAAGTTCAACTTACCAGTGAGCTGAAACAAAAGCAGGCAGAATCTAAACAGCTGGAAGGTCAAATCCGATCAATTATTGCTGATGAGATAAGAATTGCAAAAGCAAAAGAAGAGGAAAACAGAAAGGCAGAAGCTGAAAAAATACGGGTGGCAAAAATCGCTGCTGAAAGAGAAAAAGCAAAAATAGAAGCGGAGAACAAAGCGCGAATGGAAGCCTTGGCTTTAGAAAAAAAGAAAGCAGACGATGAAGCAAGAAAACTGAAAGAAATCTCTGAAAGAAAAGCAGCAGACGAAGCCGAAAAAGCAAAACTAGCCGCTTTGGCAGATGCAAAAAAGACAGAGGATTCTAAAAAAGCAGCAGAAGCCGAAAAAGCGGAAGCAAGAAGACTGGCTGCCGCAAAAGACGCTGCCGAAGCTGCCGCAAATGCAAAAGCCGCTGCCGACAGAGCATCTACTGCCCGGGCAGCAGAAGCGACTATGGTGAAAAAAAACGATGATGAAAAGAAAGCGGCAGAAACAAAAGTAATGACGAATTATGGTGTTACAGCAGCCGTAGGAAATAACTTTGCCGCGAACCGCGGAAAAATGGGAATGCCCGCCTATGGCACCATCACCCACCGTTTCGGAAGACAGCCTCACCCGGTTTTCAAAAATATTGTTGAGGAAAACAACGGTATTAAAATTGCGGTATCAAAAGGAACAGTTGCAAAATGCGTTGCTCCCGGAACCGTTTCCCGTGTGGTTGCATCTGCAGACGGTTCCAAAACCGTCATTGTAAAACATGGTGATTACTTTACAATCTATGCAAACCTCTCCAGCACAATGGCATCGGCAAACCAGCAGGTCTCAGCAGGAACATCTATAGGGTTAATCGGCGAAGATTTCGACGGTAGTTATACCTTAGATTTCCAGATCTGGAATGGCAGCAGTCCGGTTGATCCATTAGGTTGGGTGAATTAAAAAAATAATATAACTTTGTACAAAATTTTAAAAAATGAATACACTTACAATATTGGCACTTTCCTGGCAACATTTATTAATCGTCGGAATCATTATTTTGGTTTTTTTCGGTGGTAAAAAAATCCCGGAAATGATGAGAGGATTAGGTTCTGGTATCAAAGAATTTAAAGATGCTGTGAAAGAAGAGGACTCTAAAAAAACTGAAGAACCAAAAAGCAACTCCAGCTCTACGACCCCTTAAATTAGATTTTAATGATTTTTACAGAAACTGCGTGGAAGGTCTTCAACCAATCGATAATTGACTATCACATTACTGATAATGTAGACACTCCAGTAAATAATCCCTATTCAAAAGATAGTTTGGAACATCTTTTGTATGCAAAGAATTGGATTGATACCGTTCAATGGCATTTGGAAGACATAATTCGTGATGAAAACATCGATCCAACTGAAGCTTTAAAATTAAAGAGAACAATAGACGATTCCAATCAGAAAAGAACTGATTTGGTGGAGTATATCGACAGTTGGTTTCTAGAGAAGTATAAGAATATTTTACCAAATGTCGACGCTAAAATTAATTCGGAGACTCCTGCCTGGGCAGTGGATCGCCTGTCTATTTTAGCATTAAAAGTCTATCACATGAAACTTGAAGCTCAACGTGAGTCCGCAAGTGATGAGCATAGAAAAAATTGCTCCGTAAAATTAAACACTTTACTGGAACAGCAAGAAGATCTTTCTGAAGCAATTGACCAATTGCTTTTTGATATAGAGAACGGCAATATTAAGATGAAAGTGTATAAACAAATGAAAATGTACAATGATGAAAGTCTTAATCCGATCCTTTATCAAAATGTAAAAAAATGTGTAAACTGAACTTTGGCTACATTATATTATTAATGCTCGCTTTATCCTGTTCTGCGGAGAAGATCAATCTTTCCCCAATTGGTGCAGTGAGTGTTCAGGAAGAAATGTACTCTTACGGTGACAGAAAAAATCTCATCGTTTATTCAGCTGAAATTACCAATCTGATCGCATCATTTCCTAAGTTTAGAAATGAGACCGTAAACGCTGAAGTAGCGAAACTCAAATATTATCTGAAAGATTATATCGGTGCGATGGATGCCTATAATATCAACGGACGAAACAACGCGCACCGCAATTTCGAAAAATCGTACAAAAACCTTCAGATTCTCAGGAAATATTTGAATAAGGACGATGATCAGATTCTCAACCGATACCTGGTAAGAATTAAAACCAATATGACTTTTCTGGAAAGCAACATTTCAAAAGATTCCACCTCGAAGCCCTCAAAATAGCAACAAACTCCATGTTAAAAATTCAAGCAGAATCAAACGTTCCGACAGAGTACGGGGAATTTCGTATGATTGCATTTTCTGAATCTGACCAAGATTGGATGCCTCATATGGCAATTATTGCTAAAAACACCGATTTTACAAAACCGATTAATGTACGTTTTCATTCTGAATGCATTACCGGCGAAGTCTTTCATTCCAAGAAATGTGAGTGCGGCCAACAACTTGATGCGGCAATGAATTTCATGCACAAAAACGGCGGGATTATCATCTATTTAAGACAGGAAGGAAGAAACATCGGCATCATCAATAAACTGAAAGCTTATGCTTTACAGGAAAAGGGTTTCGATACGGTAGAAGCCAACTTAGAACTTGGTCTTCCTGCTGATGACAGAAATTTTGGTGTTGCAATAGAAATTTTAAAGATTCTAAATGTTAAGGAAATTAATCTTTTAACGAATAATCCGCAAAAATTAAAATTTGTAACGGACAGCAGCATCCGCCTGAATAAAAGAATTCCTTTGCAGATGGACTCTACAAAGGAAAGTGAAGCTTATTTGAAAACTAAAAAGGATTATTTCGGTCATCTTCTGGATGACGAAAATAGCGCTCATTAATTCTTTACATTTTAATAGCTGTTTCTAAAGCCAACTCAATCATTGGCGTCAATGCTGTTTCCCGCTGATCGGCAGAAATCTGATCTCCTGTAGGAATCACATCTGAAACCGTGAGAATCGTTGCCGCATTTTTCCCCAAATACTGTGCGTTAGCGAAAAGTGCAAAAGCTTCCATTTCTACTGCCGTACAGTTATATTTTGTAGCAATCTCCGGAAGTGCCAGATTTTTTCTGTAGAAAATATCACTGGTATGAATATTTGTTGCTTTTAAATTTAAAGCTAATTCTTTCGCAGAATCATTGATTAACCCGAAAGTGCTTCCTTGGTGAGACAACAAATCCTCTTCAATTTCCCAGGCAAACTTTGCATAAGTAGATTCGCTTGCCGCATGTTCAACATTTAACAGATCGTAAACTTTCAAATCGGTAGTATATGCACCGCAGGTTCCAATTCTGATAATCGTATCGACATCAAATTCTGTAAACAGCTCGTAGGAATAAATCCCGATGCTTGGGATTCCCATACCACTAGCTCCCACGGAAACTTCTTTCCCTTTGTAAAGTCCTGTGAAATAAAAAACATTTCTGGTTTTACTTACCAATTTCACATCCGTTAAGAAATTATCGGCGATGTATTTTGCTCTTAAAGGATCACCTGGCTGTAAAACCGTTTTAGCAATTTCTCCTTTTTTGGCTGCAATGTGAACACTCATTATTTATCTGTTTTTGATTAATTATTAAAGTGATAAAGTTACTAAAAAATCACCGATTACAGAATCGAAACCGGTACTTTTAACCTGACTTTTAGCACGAAAAACCACAGTAAAAACTGTGGTTCATGTTTATTTTAAAGATTAAAATTTACAGGTTCTTTACTTTAGAATCATCAATTTTAAAATAAGTAATCACACTGTTATAGTCCGAATAATCTACATTAGCATTTTTTGCACCTGAAGAAGCAGGCACTAAAACCACTCTGAAAGTCTGAGTGTTCAAATATTGAGGAGTTGTAGAAATGTCATAATTTCCTCTGGCATAAATCATTATATCATTTTTGGTAAAGTCAAAATCATAATCCAATTCATTGCCGTTATTTAAATAAAGTGTTCTTGGAATAGACTGCCAAACCGGAGAGCCATCTGAAGCAGTTCCTGTTTTTCTGTAAATCAACACAACATCTGTATTATACAAAGGTTTTGTAAATGACCTGCTGATGAAATATCCATCCTGAGCATTATACGAAAAATTCACATTATTAATATCCAGTACTACCGAATAAGTATCGTTGTCATTGACTAATACGTCATCGTTTCTGTTGTCACAGCTAATCGCTATTATTCCGAACATTGCAATCAGCATTAGGGTGAAGTATTTTTTCATTTTAAAAAAGATTAAAGATTATTATGTTTGGTCAGTCAATTTGTATGCCATTAGGAAATACGTTTTAAAAATTAAAAATTGTATTTTTGTTTCCATTATTTCTAATAGTATGAAAAACATCAAGATAAAAGCCTCTTTTTTTACAACTGCATTCCTATGCTTTAATTTCATTGCAAATGCGCAATATCATCCCAAGAATATTTCACCGGCAGAAACCCAAAAAGCGAATCAGTGGGTAGAAAAAACCTACCAAACGCTCTCTCAGGACGAAAAACTGGGACAGCTTTTTATTGTTGCACTGTATACCAATAAAGGAGAAGATTATATCAATAACGTGAGAAATATCGTCGTGAATGATAAAATCGGTGGGTTGATTCTGATGCAGGATGACGCTGCACGGGAAATTAATTTAGTGAATGAATTCCAGCAAAAAGCAAAAATCCCTCTGATGATTGGGATGGATGCAGAATGGGGCGTTTATCAAAGAATTGCTGCTGCACACAAATTCCCTTGGGCATTGACACTCGGAGCAATTCAGGACAAAAATCTCATTACAGAAATGGCGGCAAAAATCGCTGAAGACTGCAAAAGAATGGGCGTCAACTGGGATTTCGCACCGGTTGTGGACGTGAATACCAATCCCAATAATCCGATCATCGGAAACAGAAGTTTCGGTTCAGAAGTTTCTAATGTGATCAGCTCTGCTTTAGCTTATTCTAACGGATTACAAAATAACAACATCTTAGCAGCGATCAAACATTTCCCGGGACATGGCGATACCGATCAGGATTCCCATCTGGATCTTCCCGTCGTTTCTCATTCTCTGAAAAGATTAAATGAGGTAGAACTTGCTCCCTTTAAAGCGCTAATGGATAAAGGAATTGGTGGCGTTATGGTCGCTCATCTTTACGTTCCTGCCTTCGAAAAAAAGGAAGGAGTTCCCGCCTCTATATCCAAAAACATCATCACCGGTGTTTTAAAAGAACAATTGGGCTACAAAGGTTTAATTATCACTGACGCGCTGAATATGGGCGCCGTTGCCAACAGGTTTAAAGCCGGCGAATTAGACGCGCTGGCTTTCGAAGCCGGTAACGACATTATGCTGTTTTCTCAGGATGTTGCCACCGGAAAAAAACTGATTCAGCAGGCGATTGACAAAGGGCAAATCCCACAGCAGAGAGTTGAAGAAAGTGTAAAGAAAATTTTACTGACAAAATATTACCTTGGTTTAACCCAATATACACCGGGAAATCCGGCAAACATTAATGAAGATTTAAATAATTCCACGCATTCAGAAATCGTTCAGAAAATGTACGCAAATGCACTGACTTTAATTAAAGATGATAAAAAAATGCTGCCGCTGAACTGCAAGGAAACGTATTATTATGTTCCTTTAGAAGAAGCTCCGTACCAGACTTTTCTGGATCAGTTAAATTTAAACAATACCATCATTGTAAAAAAAGCTTCGGAAATTTCTACAATTCCTGCCAATTCCAAAGTAATTGTAGGCTTTCATAAAGACAACTCGTCGGCTTACAAACCTTATCTAATATCTGCAGAAAGCAAAAAAATTCTGGGTGATTTAAGTAAAAATCAAAACGTAATCTTAAATGTTTTCGGTTCTGCTTATGCTTTAAAAGATGTTGATATTTCCAGCGTTTCTACAGTTTTGGTTTCTTATGAAAACAATGATGATTCGATGATTGCGACTGCAAAAGCGTTTTCGGGACAAACGAAAATATGGGGGAAACTTCCGGTTTTGGTGAATGAGCGTTTAAAAGCAGGAATAGGTTTAGAACTCAATTCCTCTTCCAGAATCGACTTGCCTTTAAAAAATTAATAAAAAAACAGAATTGAGTAATTTCAATTTAAAAAAAATAAATAAAATGAAAATCGGAATTCTCTGTTATCCAACTTACGGTGGAAGTGGCATCGTTGCTACAGAACTTGGTATGGCGCTCGCTGATAAAGGGTATGAAGTACATTTTATAAGTTCTGCGCTGCCGGCAAGATTAGATATTACCAATCCCAATATTTTTTTCCATAAAGTAAATGTGCAGACGTATCCGCTTTTTCAATACCAACCGTATGACATTGCGCTTTCGTCGATGATTTACCGCGTGGTGAATTTGTATAAACTGGACTTACTGCATGCGCATTACGCAATTCCATATGCATATGCGGCGTTTACCGCCAAACAAATGTTGAAAGAAGAAGGAAAAGACGTTCCTCTGGTTACGACCCTTCACGGAACGGATATTACGTTGGTAGGTCAGCATCCGAGCTACAAACATGCTGTGGAATTCTCTATCAATCAATCAGATACCATCACAAGCGTTTCCGAAAGTTTAAAAAAAGATACTTTACAGTTATTTAAAATCACCAAAGAAATCCAGGTAATCACCAATTTTATTGATAATACTGAATTTAAAAAGGACAGTATCTGCCAGCGCAACCATTTTGCAACGAAAGATGAAAAGATCCTGATTCACGTTTCCAATCTTCGTCCTGTGAAGCGTGTGCAGGATGTTTTACAGATTTTCAAGAATGTCAACACAAAAATAAAATCAATGCTCATCATTATCGGCGAAGGTCCTGATATGGAGATTGTCAATGAGTTTTTAGAGGATCATCCGGATTTGATTGGCAAAGTCCGTCTGCTGGGAAAAGTAAATGATTTATATAAAATTCTGCAGCTTTCGGATGTATTTCTACTTCCGTCGGAACAGGAAAGTTTCGGTTTGGCGGCGCTGGAAGCGATGGCCGCAGAAACGCCGGTGATCAGCTCTAATGCCGGCGGAATCCCCGAAGTGAACATTCAGGGCGAAACCGGTTATCTCACCGAAATCGGCAACGTAGAAGCCATGAGCAACTACACTATAAAACTGTTGAGCGACGAAAGTCTTTTGGCTCAAATGAAGAAAAACGCCAAAGAACAAGCTTTAAGATTTGATCTAAAAAACATTCTGCCCATCTACGAAAAAATGTATGCCGATACGCTGAATCGTTTTAAAATATAGTTATTTCACCTTTTTTATTCAGAATTTGCTTTGTTACTTTGTAATTAAAGTTTTCTGATATGAATGAAAAACTGCTTCAATATTTGTGGAATTTCAAAATTTTCAACAGTTTTGATTTTAGAGATGTGGAAGGAAATGAGCTCGAGATCTTAGATTTCGGCAGGTGGAATTTCGACTCGGGACCGGATTTTCTTTTGGCAAAAATAAAGACGAACGGTTTGGTGATAGCAGGAAATATAGAGCTTCATGTAAAATCATCGGACTGGATTTTTCACAAACATTCGGGCAACCCCGAGTTTGAAAACATCATCGTCCACGTCGTTTTCATCCATGATGTTGAAATAGAAGAATTCAAAAACAAGAATATTCCGACCCTGGAACTGAAAAACTATATCGATGAAAATGTGTTTTCAAAATATGAAACGCTGTTACAGGAAACCCAATTTATTCCGTGTGAAACCATTTTTAATTCTAAAAATTTCCACATTAATTTTCATGAAGAAACTTTACTGAAAAAACTAGATGAGAAATCGATTGAAATTGAGGAATCATTAAAACAACATCAAAATAATTACGAAGCCATATTGTTCCAGCAACTGGCTTACGCTTTTGGTTTAAAAGTAAATGCGCTTATTTTCAAACAACTGGCAGAAAGCATCGACTATAAAATTTTCAGTAAAATTCGGCAAAATCAAACGCAGCTGGAAGCTCTTTTCTTCGGAATCTGCGGCTGGCTCGACAAACCGACTGATGAGCAATCCAAAATTTGGAGACGGGAATTTGAGTTTTTAAAAGTTAAATATCAATTACACGATTTCTATATTCATCCGAAATTTTCAAAACTCCGGCCGCCGAATTTTCCAACAGTCCGGCTTTCGCAACTGGCGTCTCTGTACCATCAAAACCAAAATCTATTTTCAAAACTCATTAATGCGAAAAATATCGACGATATTCATCAGCTCTTTCATAAAGTGGAAGCCAGTGAATATTGGGACAACCGGTTTAATTTCGGAAAAATATCGTCTGTAAACGGCAAGAAAACTTTAACGAAAGATTTCGTTGAATTGGTGCTGATTAATGCCGTTTTACCTTTAAAATATACCTATCATAAAAACACCGATGAAAATATCCCGGATGAAATTCTGACGATCTACCAAAGTATTGCAGCGGAGAAAAACACCATTATCGATCAGTGGAAAACATTAAAAGTAAAACCAAAAAACGCCCTTGAAACCCAATCTCTTCTTTTTCATCATCGAAACTTCTGCGAGAAAAAAGAGTGTTTACGCTGCAGTATTGGAATTCGGCTAATGAATGCTTAACCAACCTGCAACGCCAACTTCCAAATGCTGATAGAATTCATTCCAAGGATTTCTCTATTGCAGATTTTTAACAGTAATTTTGTTAATAAACTAAAAATAGAGAAGATGTTTGATTGGTTAAAATTACTTTTATTACCCGGCGAAAACCCAACGGTAACGCAATCTATTGTCGCCATAATGCTCGCCATCGGGACCGGTGTTTTTTTGGGAAGATTAAAATTAGGGAAGATTACTTTCGGTGTTTCGGCAGTGATGTTTACAGGATTAATTTTGGGACATTTCGGCTACCGGATTCAGCCCGGGATTTTAGATTTCATCCGTGACTTCGGTTTAATCCTTTTTGTTTACGGAATTGGTTTACAGGTCGGACCTTCCTTTTTCTCGTCTTTCAAAAATGAAGGTTTAAAGTTTAATATTCTGGCTGTTTCCTGTGTTCTTCTTGGCGGTATTATTACCGTAGGTCTCTTTTATCTCACCGGCCTCAAAATAGAAGATTTAGTAGGAATCATGAGTGGTTCGGTAACCAACACGCCCGGATTAGGAGCCGCTAAAAACACGATCGAAGAAATTACAAATTCGTTCCCGGATAAGAAATTCGGTGACCCCACCATTGGTTACGCGATTACTTATCCGCTGGGAGTTTTCGGAATTATAGCGACCATTATCATCTCTAAACTTTTATTAAAAATCAATCCGGATGAAGAAATGAAGAAATTCCGGAAATCAAAAATTAACCGGGAGCTGCCTTTGGTTCATAAGAAAGTCCGGATTACCAATCCGTATTATTTTGGAAAAACCCTGCACCAAACGATCAAAGAGTTCGGTAGAGAAATTGTTATTTCACGATTAAAACACAGCGGAACCATTGTCGTACAGTCTCCGACCATGGATGTTCAACTGCATGACCGGGATGTGCTGATGTTGGTAGGTTTAGAAAAAGATCTTGACGATTTCATCGCAACCGTTGGCCGGCCGTCGTCGGATTTGTTCATCGAGTCTGATAAACAGATTCTGAAGAAAAACATTTTCGTTACCAATCCGAAAATAATTCATAAAAAACTCTCGGAGCTTGATCTATACAACACGTTCGATTTAAAGGTTACACGGGTTTTCCGGGCAGGGAAAGAAATTCTGCCGCGACCTTCCCTGGAACTGTTTTACGGAGATAAATTACGCGTTATCGGTTCTAAAGAAGGCATCGAAGAAGTTGCAAAAATCATCGGAAACTCTGAAAAGAAATTATTGGAACCGGATTTTTTATCCTTATTCGGCGGATTATTATTGGGCGTCATTTTGGGTTCCATTCCGATTGTCATACCAAGTTTACCGGTGCCTATTAAATTAGGATTCGCTGCCGGACCGCTGATTGTTGCGCTTTTGATATCTCGTTATGGAGGGATTGCGTTCATCCATTCTTATATTAATACCGGCGCTACTTACTTCATGAAAGACTTTGGAATCTGTCTTTTCTTTGCGGCGGTAGGCATTCATGCAGGAGACGGTTTCTATGATAATTTTATTCAGTATCATGGTTGGCTCTGGTTATTGTATGGTTGTGCAATTACCTTTATTCCATTGATTTTAATGGTCATTATCGGCCGGTTTATTATGAAAATCAACTTTCTTCAATTGGCTGGCATTATGAGCGGAAGTTATACCGATCCGGCGGCACTTTCCTTCAGCACGAATTATTTAGATTCCGATATCCCCATTCAAACTTACGCTCAGGTTTATCCTTTAGTAACGATTTTCAGGATATTTGTAGCGAGTTTACTTATTCTTTTCTTTAGTTAAATTAAAGAAATTGAGTAGTCATTTAATCATTGACGACTTGACTATATTAAAAGTTTATTGAACTCTGTTTCAGTAAACTTTTTTTGCCCGAAAAACAAAAAAAAGCAACCTCACTGAGATTGCTTTATAAATAGTTCTTTCGAAATATTATTTAGTTTCCGAAGCGTTATCAGGGAAACGCTGTTGTGTAAATTCTCTTGAAATCGCTGCTTTTTCAAACTTCAATTTTCCGGAAAGGGTTTCGATAATAACACCATCTTCCTGAATTTGTGCTATTCTACCGTGCATTCCAGAAGTAGTAACAACTCTGCTTCCTACTTTTAATTCAGACTGAAAGTTTTTTTCCTGCTTCGATTTTTTCATTTGCGGACGGATCATCAGGAAATAAAACCCAACGAACATCAGTCCCATCATGATCATGGTCGGCATCATAGAACCTTCCGGTGCTGCGGCCTGTAAAAATATTGTTATCATTATATTAATTTAATTATGGTTGAATATCTGCAGAAAAGCCAATCACAATCGGTGCTTTTTCTACATTTGCATATATTTCTGCCTGTTTGTTAACGAGTCCGTCGAAATTAGAAGAATCGAATTTCAAAGTAATTTTTCCTTTTTGTCCCGGAAGAATCGGCTCTTTGGTATAATCAGGAACGGTACATCCGCAACCCGGTTTTACCTGAGAAATAATCAGGGGATTTTTTCCGGTATTGGTCACTTCGTAGGTGTGTTCTTTATGTTCTCCTTTTTTAATTTTTCCGAAATCAAACTGCGCTTCAGAAAGTGCAATGTTGGTTAAAGGTTTAGACTGTGCTTCTTTCGCCATATCCTCTTGAGAATCGATGTTCGGTTCAGCCACCTGAGCAGTTCCCTGCTCGATAACGAGTTGATCTGCGCTCTGGTCTTTTTTACAACTTACTAAAGCTAAAGCCACAACAAGTGGTGCTATTTTAATAAAATTTTTCATATTAACTTCTGTTTAAATCTTTGGTGTATTTATCTAAAATCCCATTGATGAAAATGTTGGAACGGTCGGTTGAAAACACTTTAGAAATTTCGATATATTCATTAATAATAACTCTTCCCGGCGTTAATGGGAAATAATCGAGTTCCGTAATAGCTGCAATCAGAATGATTTTATCCATTAAAGCCACACGGTCCAGCTCCCAGTTATCTAATCTTCCTTCCAGTTTTTTCTCATTTTCTTCCCAATGGTTCAGGGATTGTTTTAAGAGTTTACGGGCGAATTCACGGTCTTCTTCATCTTTAATCATTTTAATTAAAGTATGGCTCGGTTCATTTTCTTTAAAAAAACCAATGGTTTTCTGCATCATCGAATTGGCGATATGGAAATCATCCGCCCAACTCAATTCTTTTCCTTCAAGATGGTCATGAAAATCATCGTTTTCAGCGATATATCTTAAAAATAATTTCCCGATAAATTTCTGGTCAGCTTCGAAAGAATGTCCTTCTTCTTTCATAAAATCCTGATATCTTTTACCGGCCGACATTCTCTGAAACGTCTTCACCAGCAATTCATCATAGATATCCCATTTTAAATCCTGATTTTTAGAAGTAAAAGAAAGGCGCTCGTCATTTTCTTCTAATTTAATTAAAACCTGATTGTTGATGAATTTTTGGTTGGGATTGGTTTCTTTATCAGTTTGAATATACTTATTCTTACCGATTTCGATTTGCCGTTCTGCCAGATCTTTCAGCGCCACCAAAAAATTAAGTTGGTAAATGTAAAGATGATAGATTTTATCGATTTCTGAGAACATGTTTTTCTCTAACACATCGAATTTAATGGGATTTTGATAATATGAATACAGCGATTCTACTACCTTTTCACGGATTTGTCTTCTTCCTAACATTTCAAAGAGCTTTTTAGGGTGCAAAGATAATAAAATTGTTCCAAGTTGAGACTTATAAGATGTAATTTATACCAAACAATAATCTGTTCCGATCATACCCAAGCATCCGTTTTTTCTCAACTACGACAAAATATCAATTTTCAATTTCTTATTTTTGCAGAGGTTTCTAGGCAAGCAAACCGCTAAAAACCTTATGATTTATGAACGCACTGAAAACCCTTAATCCCTATTTCTGGAAACATAAAAACCTGTTGTTTTATGGTTTTCTATTCATTATTGCCAGTAATTTTTTCAATATATTTAAAGTACAGTTCGTAGGAAAATCCGTGGATGAAATTTCAAACACCAACAGTTTAGGTTTTAATAAGCAGGTTTTAATTTATGTTGCGATTATCGTAGGTTCTTCATTACTGACGGGATTTTTCACTTTTATGATGCGCCAAACCATCATTGTTGCGTCCAGAGAAATCGAATATGAACTGAAAAATAAAATCTACAATCATTATCAGGAATTATCGTTAACCGACTTCAAGAGAACAACCATCGGTGATCTGATGAACCGCTTGAGTGAAGATGTTGTTGCCGTAAGAATGTATCTCGGGCCGGGAGTAATGTACGTCGTCAATTTACTGATCCTGTTGATCATTACGAGTATTTATATGCTCAATACGAATGTAGAAATGACTTTGTGGTCTCTTCTGCCGTTGCCTGTTCTTTCTTTTCTCATTTACAAAGTAAGTTCGATTATCAATAAAAAATCGAAAATTATGCAGAAGAGCCAGTCTGCGATTTCAACTTTTGTACAGGACAGTTTTTCGGGAATTCGGGTGGTGAAATTTTTTGCAAAAGAAAGTTATATCGAAAAAAGTTACGGAACCAAAGTAAAAGATTATCAGGACAAATCGCTGGATCTTGCCAAAACAGAAGCCTATTTTTTCACCATTATTCTGTTTGTCATTGGATTATTAAATGTGGTCATTCTGTTAATCGGCGGGCAGAAATATATGGCGAATGAGCTCTCGGTTGGCAAGATTGCAGATTTCTTTCTGTACATTAATATCTTAATTTTCCCTTTCTCTATGGTCGGTTGGGTAACTTCTGTGAATCAAAGGGCAGAAGCATCGATGGCGAGAATTAATGAATTTCTCGATATGAAAACCGATATCATTAATACCAATAATGAAGTGTATCCGATAAAAGGAGATATCGAATTTAGAAATGTATCTTATGTTTACCCAAATACCGGAATTAAAGCCCTGGAGAATTTAAGTTTCAAAATTGAAGCCGGTAAATCGTTAGCCATTATGGGAAAAACCGGAAGTGGTAAATCAACTATTGCCCTTTTACTTTGTCGGTTAATCGATCCTACGGAAGGGGAAATTCTTATCGACGGAAAAAATTTAAAAGACCACAATTTAGAAAACTACCGGAAATTCATCGGCTATATTCCGCAGGAAAGTTTTCTTTTTTCAGACACCATTGAAAACAATATTGGATTCGCCATCGACAAACCTTCTCATCAGTTGGTCGAAAAATACTCGAAAAAAGCAGATGTTCATAAAAATATCGTAGAGTTCAAAGATCAGTACAAAACGATGGTTGGCGAGCGCGGCGTGATGCTTTCGGGCGGACAGAAACAGCGGATCTGTATCGCAAGAGCGTTAATTAAGGAACCGTCTGTTTTGATTTTTGATGATTCATTATCGGCTTTGGATACGGAAACCGAAGAAAATATCCTTCAAAATATTGAAAATGAAATCCAAAACTGTACTTCAATCATTATTACGCACCGAGGAAGCAGTGCAAAACGCGCAGATAAAATCCTGAACCTCACTCCGATAGAAAATGAAAATCTGAATTAAGTGATAGTTTCTTTATAGATAAGCCGCTTTTTTTCGTAAATAATTAAAAATTAATTCCACAATTAAAAGAAATCTTTTATATTTGTTATACAAGATTTGAAAAATAGCTACAAATGAGTGATTACAAGGAACGCCATGAAAATGAAATTTTCACCAAGGTATTGAAGGCAGGAAGAAGAACCTATTTCTTTGATGTACGGGAAACCAAAGCAGGAGATTATTATTTAACGATTACCGAAAGCAAAAAGAACTTTGGTGAAAATGGAGAAGCCACTTTCGAAAAACATAAAATTTATCTATACAAAGAAGATTTTAAAAGTTTTGAAGAAATGTTTAAAGAATCAACAGATTTTATCATCGGTCAAAAAGGCGAAGATGTAATTTCTGAAAGACATGACAAGGATTTCAAAACCCGGTCATTCACGATAGAATCTGACGAAGAAGTATAAGTAAAATTAGACCACATCTTAGGATGCGGTTTTTTTTTGCCTAATTTTAAAATAAGAACCGTTTTCGTCCTGAAAAGATTTAACTATTATTACAGTAAAGATTGGATAGAAGAGCAGAAAGTATCTCGGCATTGGCGCAATAGTGTAGAAGAACAGTGAAAAAAGATAAAAACTTAATGTAAACATTAATAAGTAATTGTTTTTAGCATCTTTCAGTCTTTTCATTGCCAAAATTAAGACCGCCTGGAAAATCACAAAAAATATGCTGTAAAAAATATAAATTCGATATTTAGATAATCCTTTATAATCAGGAAAAAATTGTAAAAAATTAATTGCAAGCTTTTGAACTGTTAATTTCAAAAACAAGCCTGGATGCTGATCTATAAAATCTTTATTCAGAGCGGACAGATGCTCATCTACCTCTTTCTCACCTTTCAATTCCTTATATAAGAGGCCTATAGGCTCCTTTCGCCTAGTTTCAGGAGCGTAAGGAAAGTTATAACTCGAAAAAATATCGTAGACCTCATTGTAGCCCTTTGCAAAATTATAATTAAGAGACGTAGAATAGGTAAATTTGCCGATGTAAATATAATTCCTAATAGTCCAAGGTAAATACGCCAGAAAAACAAAGACAAGAATCTTGATGAAATTAAGCACGCTGATTTTCCGAAGGAATAAGTAGATGAGTCCAGATAATATCAATATAAAAATAAATTCATATCTAATATATAGTCCTGCGATACTTATCACTGCTATATAAATCATATTTTCTATTTTCACATCCTTTTCATCATAAATTTTATAAAGTAAGGCAAAGAAGACACACAATATACTTACTGAAAGGGAAAAGGAACTTATACTTAAGCTTCCTACCAATATGGGCGGAAAAAACAATACCGATAAAAAGAGAATAATGATTCTCCATTGATGAAGTCCATCTTTCAGAAATGTCTTAAAAAGATAATGTAGGGAAAAATAATAAATGATTGCCTGAATGAAACAGGACACTTTTATCCAGGAAGTAAAACCAAAAACCTTTTTACAAATCAACAGATAGTACGAATAAAATGGGGGCATATACGCTGTCGGAACTCCTAACAGTCTATATCCTTTATCCATTAAAAAATCATTCATAATGGCTTTCCACTCATGCTCTAATTGCACCTCTTTTTGTAACGAAATCAATAAAACAGTTACGTAAAGTAAAAAAAGAATGTAATATATTTTATTTTTCATAGGGAATTTCATTCTTAAACTTAGAAAACGAAAAAACGCACTGATAATCAATGCGTTTTAACTTGGGTGAATGAGGGGTCTCGAACCCCCGACCTCCGGAACCACAATCCGGCGCTCTAACCAACTGAGCTACAATCACCGTTTGAGGTTGCAAATATAATACTTTTCGATATACTACAAAATTATTCCGTCAAAATTTTTGAAAGCAATCAATTTTTCTGTCGTAAACCCCTCTGCAAAGGCCACTCCAGACAGCCGACCCAAGTCCTGAGCCCGGTAAGTGAGGCTTTCCAGGAAGTCTTTGGAAGCAATCGGCGTCATCGGCTCATCCGAATTCGGATCGTAAAACTGGGTTTTGAAAGCAAGACAAGCTTCAATCTTCTTCGGCATGAAATCTGAAATATCAACCACGAAATCCGGTGTAATGTGCTTCCACTGAATATAATGGAAAATATGTTTCGGGCGCCACGCTTCCTGATTTTCATTTTCCAAATGAGTTTCTATTTTGACAAGCCCCGAAAGAAAACAGGCATCAGAGACCAATTTCGCTGCTTTAGCATGATCAGGATGGCGGTCGTCAACAGCATTGGCCAAAACAATCTCAGGCTGATATTTACGGATCATTTTCACAATCTGCATTTGGTACTCTTCTGTATTCAAAAGAAAACCATCTTTCATTTTCAGATTGGTACGGTCAGAAATCCCTAAAATCTTTGAGGCGTTTCCGGCTTCCTCTGCTCTGGTGACATTTGTTCCGCGGGTTCCGAGTTCACCTTCGGTTAAATCAACGATAGCAACCGTTTTACCTTCTGAAATCAGTTTTGCTAAAGTTCCGCCGCATCCCAGTTCTACATCGTCAGGATGTGCTCCAATTGCTAAAATATCTACTTTCATATCGTTAGAATATCATTATTTAAAAATTCTGATAGATGGTGGTCAAAAACTCTCCGTAAGACCGCTCGAGTCTGATGATATCTCCGGATTTCAAATTAATTCCCGGCTTTCCCTTTTCATTCGAATTTACCGAAAGACCGGAAAGTTGGAAATATTGAACCGGTTGGTTTTGTTGCGCTCCAATTTTTATACTGGATCCCAAAAGTTTCCGGGTCGATATGGTATAAACTTGTCCCGGTGCCAATTTTAATTCGGTATACGTCCTTGGTTCAAAAACCATCTTTTTATTATTAATGGAAATGGTTTGTTTGGTATAAGGCGATGAAATGAAATACACCGTGTTGTCTTCTTTAGGGAAATCTGAAGCTGAAACATAATACAGCCTTAATTTGTAATGAATCGGATTGAATTTAGATAAAGTTCCGTCAATCTCTTCAAAAGGCTGGTAGGAAAAAGCGTTCGCTCCGATTTCCTTTGCTTTTTTATAGATCATGCCAAATACGTTGGCGTCGTTATCTGAAAAGCCCTGAACTTCAACTTCTCCCAAATATTCTGAAGGAGTCGACTGGGGATTTATTTTATAAAAAACCTTATCAGCGTTTGGATGAGATTTTACCACTTTGTTCAGCACCACATTTTGTGCAAAAAAGAACGGGGACAAAGCTATTAAATATAAAAAGAGGAATTTTTTCATTCGTGAGTTGTTGTTAAAGTTTCGATACAATCCTGTAGGGAATGTTCCCAGTGGATGGGTTCGATCCGGTACACCTTTTCTATTTTGTCCAAAGCCATTGTGCTCCGTCTCGGGCGTTTCGCAGGTGTTGGAAATTCTTCGGTGGTAATGGCTTTCAGTTTAATCCCGGAGTTGGAAAATTCTGCAATCTTAGAGGCAAATTCAAACCAGTTGGTTTCCGGGTAATTTGAAAAATGGAAAATCCCGAACATTTTCGGATCTGACTGAATAATTTTCATGACGGCGTTTGCCAAATCATTCGCATTCGTCGGTTGGCCAAACTGATCGGCAACAATTCCCAATTCATCTTTCGTTGAAAAGAGATTCAACATCGTTTTTACAAAGTTTTTATTAAACTCCGAATACAACCAGGAAGTTCTGATGACCATCGTTCGTGGATTGTTTTCCAGAGCGAGTTCTTCACCTTTTAATTTAGATGCTCCGTAAACGCCTTGTGGATTGGTAAAATTATCTTCTGAATAAGAAATATTGCTTTCACCATCAAAAACATAATCGGTCGAAATATGAATTAAAACGGTTCTCGAAGCTTTACAGGCTTCCGCTACATTTGCGACTCCATCAGCATTCACTGCAAAAGCTTTGTCGGCTTCTTTCTCTGCCAAATCTACGGCGGTATAAGCCGCAGCATTGATACAAAAATCAGGTTTATAGTCCTCAAAGAAATCTTCAACTGCCCTCCGTTCGGTAATATTCAGTTCTTGAGAGTCAGCGAATCTGAATTCAAACTGATTTTCAAAATCTGGTGCTAATTTTTTAAAACAGTTTCCTAATTGTCCATTGCTGCCAATTACAAGTATTTTCTTCATTATAGATTTGCCTTTTTGTTTTGTTTTCTAAAATACGATGCGCGGCTTTTAAAGTCTTTTTCTTCTAAATCGACCAGAAACTTTTCAAATAACCGTCTGGTATCTTCCGGATGAACATCAGATTTCCGTGTTTTCATATTGAAATAAATCACGGTCACCCATAAAAGACAGTGAATGGTTTTACCGTCTGCACTTTTCATTAAAATTTCGACTTTGGAAAGACGGTCGCCCACTTCAATGGTTTTGCTGGAAATAAGGACTTTCGCATTATACCGCACTTCTTTTAAATAGGCGATTTCATTTTGAATCGTAATCCAGGTACAGCCTGTTTTTCTGGTATATTCTTCATAGGTAAATCCATAACCGGCTTCTACATGATCTTCTCTGGCGTTGAGCATGTATTCCAAATATTTCACATTATTGAGATGGCCGATCGGATCGCAGTCGCTAAAACGGATTTTTGACAGGTTTGAAATTTCTTTTTGCATGGTACAAAATTAAAAAACCATCCCGGATAAATGGGATGGTTTAGGATAATAAAACAATCTCTTAAAGTCCTAATTCTTTCTTTACTGCTGCGGTAGCGTCTGGTCCTCCTTTATAAATCAATGCACCTGCATCAATAATAAATTCATAACCGTTTGCTTTTGCTACTTTTTCTACTGCTTTGTTCAATTTTTCGATAATTGGTTTAATCGCGGTATCTCTTTTTTGCGCCAAATCGCTTTGAGCAGTAGTCTGAATCTGCTGTAGGTTTTGTTGTTTTTTCTGAAGTTCAGCTTCTTTAGCCTGTCTTTGAGCTTCGCTTAATTTTGCTCCTTCAGCTTGATACTGTTGTACTTCTTTTTGAAATGCTTCTGCTTGTTTATTTATTTCATCACCTTTAGTTTTACTAAAAGTTTCCAGATCAGTCGTCATTTTCTTAGTTTCTGGCATTACAGCTAATACAGCTTCATAATCCATACTTGCAACTTTCTGCGCTTTTGCAACTCCTACGGTTGCAAACATCATTACTGCTGCAAATAATACACTTAATTTTTTCATAATTGAGGTTAAATAAATTTATAGTTTGGTTTGTTAATTACTTTGTTTTGTTTCTTCACCAAAAGCTTTACTCCCTTTGGCTTTCATCACTCTTATCTTTTCAGTTCTCTCCTCCGTCGCATTTCTTTTCCCTGGTTTAGCTTCGGTTTCTGTGTTTTTCGCAGGAGAATTTTTCAGCAGCAAATCTAACACTTTATCTGTATAATCATATCTTTTATCTAGGAAAATCACACTGATGTTATTGCTTTTATCAAGAACTATGCCCAAAGTATTTTTCTCTGAAACGGTCTTGATTGCTCCCCAAATGAGATCCTGGAACGGCTTGGTCAAGTTAGATCTCGCATTATTGATTTCTCCCATCGACCCAAAACGATTATTGATCATTCCCTTAATTTTCTTATCCAGATCATCAACTTCTTTTTGACGGAGTTTCAGCTGATCCCCGATGAGAAGAACTTTTTCATTTTCAAGGGTTGTTTTTTTCTTTTCAAATTCCGTCTGCAAAGTTTGAATTTCATTTTGCCAATTGGTAATCTGCTCATTCAGCCGCACTTCTGCTTCTTTGTACTGTGGCAATTTACTGAGGATATCATCCGTATCAACAACGCCGATTTTCTGGGCATTTGCAAAAACTGTAAAACACAGAAGAGGAATGAATAACAATAGAAACTTTTTCATTTTTATTAAATTTATAGTGACTGGTTCATCAGGAAGTGTGTTTTCCAACCTGAAGGTTCAGTTCCCATAAGAGTTTTATCAAATCCGTATGCGAAATCAAATCCGATCAATCCGAAAGCTCCCATATAAACTCTAATACCTACGCCTGCAGAACGCTTCAACTGGAAAGGATTATAACTTCCGAAGGAGTTGTACGCATTTCCTCCTTCCAGAAAAGAAAGTGCATAAATCTTCGCAGTTTGGTTCATTGAGATCGGGTAACGCAATTCCAGGGCAAATCTGTTATAAATGGTTGCTCCACCGTAAGGCGTAACATCATCGATGGTTCCTCCTGTGGAGGAAGCATTTTCGTACCCACGAAGCGGTACCAGTTCTCTTCCGTCATATCTTCCTCCGAAAAGTCCGGTTCCTCCGACGTAGAATCTCTCAAATGGCGGCGCTCCCAGTTCTTTATTATAACCGTTTAAGAATCCCATTTCAGCGGTACTTCTTAACACCATTTTCCCTACAACGGTGTTATAAATATCGGCTTTCATTTTAACTTTGTAAAACTCGAGCCATTTATACTTGTCAATCGCTGACATTGTTGAATAATCTTTATTGCTAAAGAGTGAATACGGCGGCGTAAATTTCACAGACGCTTCAATATTCGAACCTTGAGTCGGGAAAATAGGATCTAAACCTGCAGAGTTTCTGCTTAATCCTATATTTAAACTAAAGTTCTTTGCAGATCCATAATATTCGGTCGTATTCCCAAACTGGAAAGGATAGTTTTCGAAATCATAACTCTGATACTGAATCCCAGTGTACAAAGAGAAAAAATCATCCGGCCATCTTAAGAGTCTGTTTAAACCGGCGCTTGCCGAGAAAATATTTAATTTTTGTGTTACCCCAAACTGATCCGAATAACGGACTAAAGACTGGTTAACTCCCACTGATAATGCAGTCGGCTTTGTCCCGAACAACCATGGCTCTGTAAATGAAATCCCATAATTCTGGAAGAACTGCCCAGCCTGCGCCTGAATAGATAAAGTTTGTCCGTCACCCTGTGGAACAGGTTTGAAATCTTTAAATTTCAAAAAGTTTTTCAGTGAGAAGTTATTAAAAGTAAGCCCTAAAGTTCCGATAAATGAACCTCCACCGTACCCGGCCTGCAACTGAATTTGCGACGAGCCTTTTTCTACCAGAGTCCAGTGTACATCTACCGTATTATCCTGCGGGTTTGGTGTAATTTGCTGACCAACCTGCTGTGGATCAAAAAACTGCATTCCTGCTAAATCAAAATAGGTTCTTTTAATATCGCTTTTAGCGAATAAACTTCCCGGTTTTGTTCTTAATGAACGAAGAATTACGTGGTCATGCGTGGTGGTGTTTCCACTCCAGGTGACTCGGTTCCAGGTTGCTTTTTCGCCTTCATTAATTCTGATTTCAAGGTTAATGGAATCACCTTTTACTGATTTTTCAACCGGCGTTACATTCGAGAACAAATATCCATTATTCATATAAGTGGACTTGATGTCAGAATCATCTTCTTTACCGCCGTCTTCCCCAACTTTTTTGTTGAAACCAACTGCGTCATAAATATCGCCTGTTTTGTACCCCAGTACTTTTTGTAAATAATCGGTAGAGAATGCGGTGTTTCCTAAGAAATTAATGTCTCCGATATAGTATTTTTTACCTTCGGCAAGTTTTACATTAATTTCAAACTGATTCTTTTGATTTCTCCACACCGAATCAGAAACGATTTGTGCGTCACGGAAACCTAAAGAGCGGTAATAGTTGATCAAGTTCCCTTTATCATCTTCATACTTTTCTTCGATAAATTTGGAAGGTTTTAAAATTCCTTTGATACTTATACTTTTTTGTTTGGTATCTTTAAATCCGTTCTTGCGAAGTTTTTTATCAGAGATGCTTTCGTTGCCTTCAAATTCAATATGGCTGATTTTGATTTTTCGGCCTTTATCAACGGTGATTGTCCAATCCACCAAATTAGGATCGCCTGCATTCACCTGGTCCTGAATCGTGACTTTAGCATCGGCAAAGCCTTTTTTAATGTATTCCTGCGGGATATTGGTTTTAAGTGTTGACACTAAATTCTGAGTGATTTTGGTTCCCGGCTTCAGATTATTGTCTTTCGCCATTTTTTCACTTTTCGATTTTCCAATTCCTTTGCCTTTAAATTTAACTTCTCCCAGATCTTTTAAATCCTGAAGGTTAAAACGCAAAACAACCTGATCGCCTTCGATGCTTTCAACATATACCTCGACTTCCGAAAAAGACTGAGTTTCCCAAAGTTTTTTAATCGCGTTGCTGATTTTTTGACCCGGAATTTCTACGCTCTCGTTTTTATTAAGACCTGTAAATCTTAAAATTTGAGCGGGCGTATATTTTTTTACACCATCTACGACAATGTCTTTCAGGATATAAGTTCCGGCTTCGTCTTGAGCGTGAACAGGATTGTTTTCCTGGGTGTTTTGCTGGGGCGTAATCTGTCCATAAAAATGGGCTGATGCCACAAACATGATGATGGGTAAGAATTTAAACTTCATTTTTTATCTTGCTAACTATTTCTTATTTCTATATTTGTTCGTCAAGCTGCTCGCTTGTTTTACCGAATCGTCTTTCTTTGTTCTGATAATCATAAATGCATCTGAAGAAATCTTCTTTGCCGAAATCCGGCCAAAGAATATCTAAAAACTGCAGTTCTGCGTAGGCAATCTGCCAGAGCAGAAAGTTACTGATTCTTACTTCGCCACTGGTTCTTACCAATAAATCAACTGGCGGCAGATCTTTGGTATATAAATGTTTTTCAAAAACTTCTTCGGTGATATCTTCTTCGTTCAGCTGGCCACTTTTTACTTCGGCACTGATCTGCTTTACGGCGTTCAAAATCTCTTTCTGTGAACCGTAGCTTAAAGCCAAAACAAGATTCCCCCGATCATTATTTTTGGTAATTTCTACCAGTTGCATTAGTTGCTCCTGCACCAATGGTGGCAGTTTTTTGATATCGCCGATGATGTGCATTCGCAGACCTTTGCTAAATATATCTTCCGCTTCCAAAAGCAGGGTTTCTGATATCAAACTCATCAGCGTGCTTACCTCATCCTGAGGCCTGTTCCAGTTCTCAGAAGAAAAAGTGTAGAGCGTAAGGTAAGGAATATTAATTTCGTTACACGCATTCACTGCATTTCTCACTGCCTGGATCGCGTGCTTGTGCCCGAAGGTTCTTTCCTTCCCGCGGGATTTTGCCCATCTCCCATTCCCATCCATAATGATGGCAACGTGTTTTGGGAGATGATCCGGATTTAATTTTTCTTTTATCGACTGCATTTTTTAATCACAATAACATGGTGGTCTTCCGAATGAATAACTTAAACCTATCGAAACAGAGTTCACCCAATCTTTAGAATTAATATTTCCTATTTGCCTGGCTTTAAGAATATCAGCTACTCTGGCTTCGGCAATTTCCTTATAAGGAGTTTCCTGCAAAAGAGATTTGCTTTTACTTCCCGCAATATCTTTGTTATAAGTTACTTTTACACTTGTCTCATCGATCACGCTGTAATCAATGGAGTCTGAAAAGGTAGGTCTGAACATGAACTCACCAAATAAAGCCCAGTTATAATTAAATTTATATTTCAAGCCCACTCCAAAAGGAATAGCCATGGTTAATTTGTTTCCTGAAGTGTAAGTTGTATTGGTTACAAAATCATTAGGATCATTTGGCGCTATAGCTGCCCCAGATGTTCTGTTAAAATCATTTTCTACAATCAGTTGCGGGGTATTGGCAAGCATGGCTCCCAGACCTCCGAAGATGTACGGACTCAATAAACTCTTCTGCTCCTCATTGACCGGAAAAAAATTATACTCGAAAACCAGATCCGCTTCTAAAATAGAGTTGGTCCCCCACAGCTTTCTGTTTCGCCGGTATTGTTCTTTTGCCAGAGCATCAATAAACTGAATGTGACTGTAGCCCAAGTTTAACCTTACCGTTTGATAAGGGTTAAAATTCATCCGGTAAAGGATACCTCCGTAGAAAGGAATTCCGTAGTCAGAAATATTTCTAGTAGGTTTCTGTAAAACATAATTGGTTCTGCCGATATCCCCAACCAAATTACTCATCCCCAGCTGCACTCCTACTTCATGACGCTGACCTTTGTAGCCAACTGAAATAAAAAACAATGCGATGAGCGTGTAGATCACTTTTTTCTGCATGAATGACTGTACATCAATTTTCATAAATAATTTTGCAAATATAAAACATTTTTACCGTAAGGAAATTCTTAATTTTTAGTTAAATAACCTCAAAAAAGCATAATTTCTTGATTTGAAAACGATGAATTTTAGTTTTTATGATTTTTTAAATAAATAACCCGCTAAATGGGAAGTTTTTTTCACCTGACTTTTCCCAGTATTTTATTCATTTTATTTCTAATTCTGATCAGGGTTGGCTCCTCATAATGAGCATCTTCTTCGAAATAACCATAGCCGTAACCATACCCGTAGCCGTAGCCGTAACTATTGTCTGCCTGATAATCGTTATAAACTAAACCAAGGTTCTGCACTTCATGGTGATGATACTTTTCTGTAATCATTTTCAACATGTGCTTTTCTGTATATTCATGTCTTACGACATAAATACTGGCATCTGCGAGCTGCATGAGTTCAAAGGAGTCTGCAACCAATCCTACCGGTGGCGAATCGATAACAATAAAATCATAGTGATTTCTTAATTCTTTTATAAATTCAATATTACGTTTACTCATCAAAAGCTCTGACGGATTTGGCGGAATGGGTCCCGAAGTTGCCACGTCAAGATCCGGGACAGAAGTTTTATTAATGATTTTATCCATTTCAACTTCTCCGGTTAAATAGTTGGAGATTCCGTAGTGGTTATTAATTTTAAAATCGCCAAAAATCTTAGGCTTTCTCAGATCCATTCCCAAAAGAATTGTTTTCTTGCCACTTAAAGCCATTACTGACGCAATATTAATTGAAACATACGTTTTTCCTTCACCACCGACTGATGAGGTCACCAGAATGACTTTGGACCTGTTATCTTCTTTATGTAAAAATCTGAGATTCGCCCTGATTCCCCGGAACGCTTCGGAGATCGAAGACCGCGGCTGTTCTAAAACAGTCAGATTATTATCATGGCTGCTTCTCCCTATAACGCCTAAGAGTGGGATTTTTGTCGCTTGCAGTAATTCTTTGATATTTCGTATTCTGCTGTCCAGCAACTGGCCGAGACCCAAAATAAGCAAGGGTAAAATCAGCAGTCCGCCAATAATGGTGTAGGTGATTTTGGCAATATCCGGAGCGATAGGTCCCTGTCCCAAATTTTTAGCAGGATCAATAACATTGATATCGGATTTATTGGTAGCAACTCTGATCTGCGTCTCATTTTGCTTGGCAAGCAGCGTGTTATAAGTCGCTTCGATCATGTTGTATCCTCTTTCGGCATCCAGATACCTGCGCTCTTTTTCGGGATACGAAACCAGATCAATATTTGCTCTGGCGATTTCGCGGTCTATTTTCGAAATTTCATTAAGATAGATATTATAATAATTTCGAAGCGACCCGTTGGAATTCGTTTTCGCTTCATTAATCAACCGGTTAATTTCCCGCATGGGCTCTGAGGCTGGCGTATAGATCAAGGCAAGTTCGCGCCGCTTGGCATATAAAGCTTTCAGTTCTGAAACTGTTGCATTGAAAACACCATCCTCTACACCAGCTGTATTGGTACTGATCATGCGGTCCAAATTCTGCGATTCCAAAGAATTTTTAATACTGTTTAAAGAGTTGATCCGCGTGAGGAAATCTGCTTTCCGGGCATCAAGATTTTTTATATTTTCCAGAGATTTTTCGTCGCGGTCCTTGATGTTATATAACCCTTCTGAAACTTTCATGTGGTTTAAAACCGTTGCACTGGAATCTAATTTTTTGCGGATATTGATCAGGTTATCCAGCAGATACTTTTCGGTATTTTTATCGACCACATTTCTGTCGATTAATCTTTTTTTCTCGAGTTCGTCGACCGATGTATTAAGAAAATTAACTGTACCATTCAGGTTAAATCCTTTTTTACCGATGATCATAATGGTATTGATTTCTTTATCGAAGTCAACTGTAATGGTACTCACCAAATTATTAACCGCATTATTAACCGTGGTCAGCGATACGATAATATTGTCAAATATAATTTCGCTTGGATGTGGGTTTTTTATCAATTTGAATTTAAGATTCGGCGATGTGTACCATTGGTTCAGAGCAATGATTTTATTTGCCGGTCTCTGGTATTTCGGTATGGTTTTGAAACCTTCTGTTTCGTAGGAATACACCGAATTAGATTCGCCTTCTTTTGGCAATTCAATTTCAAACTGATCTCTTCCTTTAGGAATAATTGTTATGGGATAATTTACCTGTTGAGGATATGATTTATCAATCTCAAAGAAAACCGGTGAATCGTATTTATCAAGGTATGTTTGTTTGATAAGCCCTTTTGTTGCATAATTGGCATATAAATCCAGTTGTTTTACCAAATATTCATTATGTGATCTGGAAAGCAGCATTTTTTTCAGATACATTCCGTCCTGATTACCGGTTTGTCCCCAGATGAAATTAATCGACTGATTGGGAGTGAAATAACTTGCTGAATTATTGGAGATACTTAAAGACAGATTTGAGGCATAGACCCGCTGTGCGTAATACTTGCTGTATACCACCGAAATCCCATATCCTAAAGCAGCCATCAGAAAAAACCAGTACCAGTTTCTCAGTACTTTTCGGATAAAATGTTCGACATCAAAAATTGCAAATGACCCGATTTTATCCTGGGCTGCAGTCGCACCTGTATTTTCTTTTCCGGGAATCATCTTAAAGCTTTGTAAAGATTAAGTAAATCGTGAGTGCGGTAGTAACAAGGGAAACCCCGGTAGTCAATGTCTGAATAGGATCCTTGCCAAATCCATTCAGGTTTTTAGACCGGGTATTCAGAAATATTTCGTCACCATTCTGTACCCAATAATAGGGAGAATTCATTACATCTTCGCGGGTTAAATCTATTTTGGCTCTTTTAATTCCTTCCGGTAACTTTCTATGAATAACAACATTCGTGCGGTCAATGGTTCTGTTCAAACCACCGTTAATTGCTAATGCTTCGGTGATTGTTAAGGTATTTTTATGTGCTTTTTTCTCGCCGCCTATTCCTACGGTTTCTACATCTCCTAAAATATAATACGTAATGCCGTCAATATTCAGCCTCGCTTCAGATTTGCCTGCTACAAAATTCTCATTTACTTTATCCTGAATTTCTTTGGTCAGCTCTTCCACTGTCCTGCCTTCCGCTTTGATGTAACCGATTCCGAAAACGTTAACGTCTCCATTAGAATCCACTTTCAGCCCGTTAAAATAGATAGTTGTATTACCGCCCTGCCCGGATCCCTGATTAGAAATATTCATACTTGCTGATCCCGCGCTGCCGACCTGCGATCCGTTTGGCGCCGACGCATTTAGTGCCGAATAGAATTGTGCAGCATCACCTTGCGGCGTGGTCACGATATTGAGTGTTAAAATATCATTTTTGGTAATCCTGTAAACAGGAATATTATACGGAACCAAACCTTCTTCATTAATGACCAAACTTTCGTTAGGCTGCATATACCGTACATCTTTACTTGAAATGCACGAAAAAAGGAAAAAAGGCAGAAGCATCAATAAAGCTGTTTTAAGTATTTTCATCGTAAGTATGTTGTTTGCAAATTAACAAATAATTAATGGGTTTTTTCTTTTGTATATAAAATGACACGCGGAATGTATGCTCCTGTAAATCCCAGTGTTAAGATCACCAGCAGCAAGACATTCACATCAATATGTCTTAAAAAATAAGCAGCCATCACCACGAATAAATAATATACTAAAATGTAAAAAGAAGACCGGCGGTGAGTTAAACCCAGCATTAAAAGCGCATGGTGAATATGGTTTTTGTCAGCAATAAATATTGACTGTTTTTTAAATAAACGGATAAAAATTACATTTAAAGTATCTACAATCGGAAGAATTAGAATAGCTACTGTTACCGCCGGCGCACTTTGGAGGAAATATCTTGGCACCCCGGGCAATTTTTTATCAATGAAAATATCGATAAAGCAGATTGCAGTAAAGGCCAGTAAAAACCCCAAAATCATCGAACCCGTATCCCCCATAAAAACCTTATTATTTCTGGAATCAGAAAGATTATAATATAAAAAACCGAGTACCGAACCGATAATTACAGCAGATAGCACTACTAACGGATAATTATATTCCCCTAAGCGGAAATAGCTGATTCCAAACAAAGAACTGCAAATAATTGAATATCCGCCTGATAAACCATCAATACCATCAATTAAATTAAATGCATTGATTAAAGAGATAAATGTGAAAATACTAAAAATCACACTGAAAGTATAGCTCAGTTCGTAGATGCCGAATAGACCAAAAAAACTTCTCACCCTTACATCAGAGCCCAGAACCATTAATGAAGTGACGACAATTTGCGCCAGTAGTTTCTTGTAAGCCCGCATTACCACAACATCATCCATCACGCCGATATACAGCAAAATGACCAGCGAAGCGAATAAAAATTTATAGAGTTCAAAAAGTTCAAATGCAAAAATAGACGCGCATACCGCCAAAGAATAAAAAATTGCAATTCCGCCAAGATTGGGTATTTTCCGGAGATGAGAACTTCGTGCTCCAGGTTCATCCATCAGATTTTTTCTTTTAGAAATCTTCACAATGGTAGGAATAGAGAAAAAGGTCAACATAAAAGAAAACAGCAAACCCAGCACTAACTTTGCATAAAACAGGGAAATTCCCAAATTTGCTAACCCATCTTTAACTATATCATTCATCGTAATTACCAAAGTGCGTTAGTATATTTATCTGATGAAAACCCGCCTTTGTCCCCGTTGCCTTTGCCAAAGTAGAAAAACATGGCAATAAAGTAGCTCATAAAACCAAGATAAAGGATTTGTCGCGTTATGCCTTTAGTCGCATACACAAGGTTCGTCATGCAGAACATGGTCACAAAAAACATATAAGCGCCGGGAAGCCGGACGGCAAATATTTCGTTTGACCTGAAAAAATAAAAAAGAGCCAGACCAAAGACCGCTAAGTTCCGCATGTATTCATACCACAAAACCTCCTCGCAGCCTTTTTTATCAAATTTAATTAAAATTCCGATAAATATTAATTTGACAATATCATTCAAACCAGTTTCCACTTCCGTTCCGTAGTAATGGTCATTTAAATAGCCGGTGTACGCATTTGAAAGATCGTCTGGCGCAAGGTAGCTGAACAAACCTCCGCCCAAACGGTAGAGCTCAAAAGGAGAGGATAAAAGCGCAATGATTAATACCCAGAAAATTCTTTTGCTGTTCATCGGAATTTTCACAATCCAGTAGGCGGGCAAAAACACAATCGATGTCTTGTGAAAGCCCAGTGCAATGTACATGCAGAGCAAAAACAGAATCAGATTCCGTTCTTTGATAAATTTGAAAGAGGCCACGCAGACCGCAATTCCCAAACCCTGCCGCATCTGTCCTGAATCTTCAAAAAACATGATCGGCATAAAGTAAAACAGTAAGGCTAAAGTAGGAAAAGCCACGTTCTTATAAATCGCGGTAAATTTTAAACTCACCGCGATGAGCGCCATAATAAATGTTACAATGTAAAACGGCATTCCGAAATCGAAGACCAGTTTGTTAATCAGGACAAAAATCCATTCTATTTCCTCGGAATTGGGGCGGAAAAGTGCCTTATCGAAAACATCTCCGTACGAAGTATATATTGCAAAGCCCGAGAAAAGCACCTTGTACACCGGATAATCAGCGCCCGCATTGAGCCGGAAACCTACAGCCGCAACTATTAACACTCCTGCAATCCAAACAAAAACACTCTGCTTCTTCTCTAACCTGAAAATCTCCCAATAACTCGCAAATGCAAGAAAGAGAAAAATGATCATAAAAATAGGATGTAGAATTGGCATCAATAATGTTGTGTTTTTATATTAATTTTCTCATCAATTGACCGAGCCCCGAAAAATAAAGGATATAATAAATTTTTTTCCTTAAAGACAAAGATAAGAGATAATTCTTTTCAAATCGTTGATAGATTAATATTTCTTTCATCGAAATATGATGATTTTCAACAAAGGTCTTCAGCGCTTTTTCCATCTTCTGATAAGCGTCCTCTTCTTTTACAAAAGCCAGGTAGGCCAGATAAGTATAAACGCCTTCCAGAATATTGAAATTCTTAAGTTCTGCCTTTCTATCTGCATACTGTGATTTTTCAAAAGCAGCATTCACCTCTTCTACCGCTTTCAGAATATCTAATCCTTTTCTGCTATGGTTTTTTGTGATAGAACCGGTTCGTTCTAAATATTGATAATGGTAATTCTGCGTTTGTGCAACCGTTTTACACTTCAATAATAATTGGGGAATCAACTGAATATCCTCAAAATGAACGCCTTTTTTAAATCTGCTGTTTTCAAAAAGTTCTCTTTTGAAAATTTTATTACAGGCGAAATAAGAAAGATCTGAAAAAACGGAAAAATTTTCCCGCAGATCTATTTTTTCAGGCATATTAGGAATCTGCGTCAGTTTCTGAGAAATATTTCCTTGCTGATCAACTTTCTGCAGATTACAGATCACCATTTCTGCGTCATGTTTTTGGGCTAAAGTATACATCTCTTCAAACATCGTTTTCGAAACCTCATCATCACTGTCTACAAAACCGATAAATTCGCCCGTTGCTTTATCTAAACCAAAATTCCGGGCATCGCTCAAACCGCCGTTTTCTTTAATAAAGGATTTTATTTTTAAAGGAAATTGTTCTTGAAATTCATCAATGATCTTTTGAGACTGATCCGGACTTCCATCGTTTACAACCAGAATCTCGATATCCTTCAAAGTCTGATTCACCAAAGAATCCAAACATTTTCTAAGGTATTTCTCCACCTGATAAACCGGAACAATTATCGAGATTTTGGGCATGTCATTATGGTTTTTCAGAACGTTTTTTATAGAGAAAATAATCCTTACCGATGGGTCTAATTTGGTAAATCCATTTCAAAACTGACGGCGCATTATCGTGAATTCTTGCGATAGGATATGTTTTCAGCAGCTTGTAATCGCGATTAAAATCCGCCCTGTTTTCCGGCTTCATTTTATAAAAACTGTTGATATCTCCTGGCTTTTTCGCAATGGTCAGAATATAATCGGGATGAAACTTTACCACTGAATTCATCCACCAGTATTCTTCATCTTTCAGCATTTCATCATTTATCCTGGCATTCACCAAACCGACCTCATCGTAAGTATAAAGTCCCGTATAGAAAGGAATAATCCCAGCCGGCTCCAACAAAATCGATTTTCCGATACCCACTTTATCTTTATTAATATCTGCCGCGATGCTCATCCTCTGCCGTTCTTCCATATAGCCGACCGTGCAGGACTGCAGCATTTGAAAAACATACAACCCAACAAATACAATAGAAATCCCCAGCAGAACAATTTTCTTTTTCCAGGTATTAACGCTCAAAAAATAATACAGAATTACCACAAAAAGAAAAACCCGCGGAATCCAGTAATACCAATCGAAGTACGCTTTAAACAAAGAAAAGACGGTAATTTTCGCCAGCGCAAAAACAAGAACCGAAACCAATATTACTTTGGAAGTTAAAGTTCCGGCTTTTTTGTTTTTAATAATTTTAAAAACCACATAACTCAAAAAGACAAGGAAGGCAACGAAAAGCAAAAAGCTGAACAATCCGTATTTCTTGATCAAACCACCATAATACGCCCATTGGTAAAGCAAAAATTCAATACTGTTATTCTGCATTAAATTTTTATAGGCGATTTTTTTGGCCGTAATCGTATGATTTACAATTTCGCCGAAATACAGATAATTGAAACCAACCACCGTTGCAACTCCTATGACTCCGCCTAAAATATAAATAAAGTTAATTTTTCTTTTAAGATAAAAATCTGCCAAAAAGAAAATCCCAAGAAAAATCACGGCATCCATTCTTGTCCAAAGCAGAAGAACCGGAAACAGGAAATAGGCCCATTTTTTATTTTTATAAAGTCCGAAATAAATGAGTCCATTATAGAGGAAAAACAAAATCCCATACTCCATTCCGAGAAAAGAAGCGGTTAAGGCAGGTGGTGTAATATTGAGCAATAAAACAAAAAAGCCACGTTTCATCACCTCATCCGGAAAAAGAATTTTCGCCATCCACCATGATCCGACCGCAAACAGAATTCCACTAAAAACAAGCAGAGGATCAATAAAATTTCGGCCAAAAATCAGCTGGAAAAACGCTGTTACAAAAACATATAAATGCGTAGTAGAAGCAGAAATTCTTTCATCACCATTAAAACCAATGACTCCGTATTTTACCAAATTTCTCGCAACCCGCCATGTAATAAACGAATCTTCCTGAATATTTCCGGTAAAAAGCAAAGGGATCTTCACCAAAACAGCAAGAAGAATAAGCATGAAAGGAGCGTTGAAAACCCTGGACAGAATTATTTTCATTGGTGTGTTTAAAAAGCTAAAATAAGTATTTTAATCTATCCGCGTCATCTGCCCCGAACCGGGTTAATTTCTCAGAAAACGGGGATTTATGAATCCTCTTTTTGCGGCTTCATAATCCGACAGCGAGCACGGAATTAAATTTTCTTCTTTCTCCTCATCACCGAAATACCACAGATCGCTGAAGGTCTCCCGCTGGAAAGCATATTTCCGGTCATCGATCATCAGCCAAAAGGTTTCAAATGATCTTTCAACCGGATGAGATTTCTGAATATTAATTCCTTCGATGAGGTGCCAAATCATTTGTGCTAAAAGCTGATGATTCAGAAAGTACCGTGAATTGGCATTATAATTAAAGATGCCTGCAGATTTTAAGTTCTGGCTCAGACCGGTTTCTTTCATATAAGCGCAGATTTCTCTTTTATTTAAACCGTTGACTTGCGGATTTACAGAAAAACCATCGCCCATACTTTCTACCGCGTCACAGTTTAAAGTCACCAAATCTGCACGGCGGAAAAACGGCTCTGTTTTTTCGGTACTGTTCATTAATTCCGCCAAACGCACGACATCGAACTCTACTTCTTTCATCAGTTTCACCGAATCCATTTCATTCAGGTGTTTCTGATAACCAAGATGGTGGTAATTTTTAATATCGAAAGTTTTGGAACTTAAAATTTTAGAAAGAAAATTTTTCTCTGTCAACTCTTCACCATCATTTGCCAAGGAAATAAGATTGGAAATCTGAGTATAATTACTGTTTTTCTGATGAAAACTCAAGGCAGAAAAAAGCGTAAAAGCCAGATCATTGCTGCCGCCAACAACAACCGGAATCGCATTTTTTTGATGACACACCGACAAAACTTCCTGCAAAACATAATGCGTATCCTGATGAGACCTTCCGGAAATCAGATCTCCCAAATCACAAACCGGAACTTCAAAATCTAATTTCGACAATTGATAGAGTTCTTTTCTCACCTGTCTAAAATCGAGAATTTCTGCTGTACCATTTTCAATTCCGCGGTAATCTGAACAAAAGATAAGCACGATCCCGTTTTCTTGTATTTCATGGGAAATAATGTTTCCGAGTTGCCATTTTTCGGTTTTCACTGCTTTAGGCGGAAGGAGAATGTCTTCGAGGTTCATAGTAGGAATTATTGATTTTGAACAAAAATAACAAAAAAAGCACCACCAAACGGTGATGCTTTTACTTTAAAATTAAATAATAACTATTGCTTGATTATTTTCTTGGTAATGAAAGACTGATCCTTCATTATAATTTTAACAATGTAAATTCCGTTCAGTAAATTTCTGGCTATTACACTTCCATTTTCTACTTTTGTTTTCAATACTAATTTACCGCTTAGATCATACAGTTCGACAAACTGCGCGTCTTTGCTGTTAATTGTAAATTGATCTTTAAATGGATTGGGATACAGATCTACAGGCTTGCTGTCCGTCGGAATTACAACTTCCTCCGAATTCAGGACTGCTCCTCCATTAACGTGCGAGGTCGGCACTCCCAGCAATCTTTTTTCATCTTTGGCGCATCGAACAGACATTCCCGCCTGTGGATAAACGGCAGTTCCGGTTTGCATCTTGGTTCCCTGAAACTGCATCGCAAGCGCATATCCTGTATTGTAATCCGCCATAGCAGCAGTCCAAACGCCGGATCGGTCAAACGATATTTTATTTTCGCCAAGCTCGCCGCGAGTTCCGTCTTTCGGGAAATTTCCGATTGGGAAGAGTGCATTTTCAAATTTCCAGCCGTTATTTCCGGCAACAGTTCCGGAGTAATAGTTGGCGATATCGTGCCACTGATCCTGAATAACGCCCGCTTTTCCATAGGCATCTTTCTGGTAACCGTTGAACCATGGGGAATTCCCTTTGGATCCTGTATAAAGGTTGGTTAAAGTAACATCCGGTACCCGCCATCCTTCAGGGCAAGGATCGAACGGTGATTTTTTATCGGCGTGTCCCCATCGGTTGTCTGCAGCGGCTCTTTCATCTGAAACCCAGTCTCTTACTTTCGTTAAATCATTGCTGTAATGATTTCCGCCATCATATATTTTTCCTGTTCCCGAATGATATAAGAAACGCAAAGGATTTTGAACCGAATAAAGCATATTTTCTGCTATTTTCTTGTGTTTCCTGGCATTTTTAGATCCATAATTTTCGTAAGCCACGGTTTGGGCATTCAGATAATCATCGGCACCAGTTTCATTAAAACTAAGAAGCATTCCTTTAAAAGCATCCCCGGGTTTCAAGTTCGAACCGTTACCGGAGGAAGTATAAATTACTTTTGGATTCCCTTCCTGAAATAAAGGCAGTGGATCTTTTCTTCCCCACTGGTAATGAAGACCGTTTGCTTTTCCTGATTCCAAAGCATTACTTTCTGCCCCTAAATTCCTGTCCATAAAAACAGTGAGCATCGGAGGCGACTTGCTTACTGTTGGATTCACAAAATTATAAGAAGTCGGTGCGGGAGTTTCCGTAAGATAAGTAATTGGCTTCGCGGTGGGATCGTCGTTGGTAGCCCAAATATGCCAACTCCAAAGTGCAGGACTGTTTACATCACCGTTATGAAGAGAGATTACCGCGTTTCCGGTTTCGCCAAGCACTGTATTTACCGCAATCACCGAGCTTCTTAAATCTGCCGGATTGGGTTTAAGTGTAACTTCGGAAATTAAATTTTTATTAGTGGTCCAAAGTACTTTCGCCTGTAAATTGTCCGTCGGTAAAGTTCCGTGGTCAGAAAGATATTGGTTATAAACAGAAAATGCTTTATTAACAGGAATCTCTATATTTCTTTCATTAATAATGATGTATGAGTTCGGATCATCCAATCCTACGCGGTAGTCTTCTTTTTGGGAGATATAATATTGGGTGGCAAAATCACCGATTTTTGAAAGATTGGGATCTCTCATACATTTTACGGCATTTCCGGATTTTGTAGGATTGGTCTGATTCACAAAAATCTCATGAAGACCCACAGAAGTGGTGCTGCGCATCGGATCCGAGATCATAGAAAATAATCTTGCTCCATCGTAAGCATAAGTCGCACTCCAGATTCCTCCGTTTGCGGCATTATCCTGAAACACAATCCCTACAGGTGCATCAGGCGAGACCGAATTGGGATAATAAACATAGCCGCCTGAAACCGGCACAAGTCCTAAATTCCGCACTCCACCCTGCGCGTTGCTGAAATCCATTCCTAAACCAGGATACACTTTAACACCATCTAATCGGGCATTAACAGCATTTGGAGAAATTTGTCTCGCAGCCACATCTATATCATCATTTGCACCGCTGTTTTTTCTTCCGAAAAAAGACAAATTATTATTCATTGTTTCCCTTCCATAATAAGACGGAATTCTCCAGCCATTCGGACAGGGATCCAATTCTGATTTTAATTCGTAGGAACTGCTTTCCTTTTTTAAAGAGGCATCAGAACTGCTTGCATTGCTGTTTCCGCCTTTTGCATTGTCTGACCACAAATCCCAGGTCTTATAATCAGGACTTGCTCCCGCAACTTTATATCTGCTGCTGGAAAACCAGTTGCCATTCGCATCAGTATTCACGATATAGGTAATGGGATTATTTACTGAATATTGAATGTTTTTTTCAATTTCATCAAATGGCCTCACCGCAACCGGAATTGTATTCACCGGATCGATGCCGGGGTGTTTTAAAACACCTACTTCCCCGGAAATTTCGTAAAAGTTGGCGTCTTTGTACACCAGCGGTGGAAAAGGATCTTTCCTTCCCCATTCATACATTAATCCACCCGACTTCTGCCATTGATTGTCTAAAAAACTGTTGCTGGCTGCACCCAGATTACGATCCATATACTGAACAGTAATCAGTTTTCCGTCAATATCAGTTTCAAATCCCTGGGTATAGGCCACTCCGTTTTCCGGATTATCGGTTACCCAGATATGCCAACTCCAGTAAATGGTCCCATTCACTTTGAAAGCGACCACTGCATTTCCCTTGCCTTTTCCTTTATTTATTTCTACAATAATTTTCGAATCAGACGGTTTTGAGCCACTTTCAATACTTAAATTCTCCACCAATCCGGGCACGTCTTCCCAATACAGAGAAGCGGTTTGCACTCCTGCGGGGATCGGACTTGGAGCGCCATTCGTTTTTAAATATTCGTAATTAGCCCACATTTCATAGGCCTTTAAAACGGGAATTTTTATACCGCCGTAATTATTGGCATCTGCAAGATCTACATCGTAAATGTAACTATTTGGTGCCTTTGCTCCATTAGAAGTTTGCGAATAGAGAAAACTTGCGAAAAAACAATAAATTATTAATTGATATTTAATCATTTGTAAAAAAATTATAGAATTATTATAATTTTTTTAACATCCTTTGTGTGTTTTGTGTCGGTTTTTTTCGTATTTGTGACGAGCCAAATTTAATAAGATTTCGATACAAATGCCCTCTTTTTTAAAAAAGAAACGCTGTTTAAATTTTATTAAATGTGCTCAGTTTTTCACATTCCATCGCTCAGTTTAGTACAAACGTGCTTTTTCAGAGAACAAAAACTTTCAGAAACCAAACTCGAAACCACATTTAAAGACCTGTGTTTAAATTAATTATCATCAAAATAGGGAATTTTGACGCTAATTTTGGAATTGAAATTCATTTTTAAGTCCCAAAAAATAAGGGGAACGCTCAAAATTTTTTTTAAAACAAAAAAAAATCTTCAAATGACAAGCATTTGAAGATTCTAATTTTAAAAAAAATACTGTTTATTTCTTTTTCGGTGCTGCTTTTTTTACAGGAGTTTTTTTAGCAACCGCTTTTTTAGCAGCAGGTTTCTTCGCAGCCGCTTTTTTAGGTTTCTCTTTAAAAGCATTTTTATCCTGAGCGGTAATCCAGCTTTTCACTTCTTCCAAAGAAACTTCGGCCAGTTCTTCGGCAGTAAATTTTTCGTCTTTTTTATTTTTAGGAATTTTAAAAATGTTTTTTCCAAGTTTTACAATAGGACCCCATCTCGCATTTTCTATAGAAATTTTTTCTGCTTCCCACTGCTGAATATAGCGGTTCGCTTCTTTTTCCAACTTGGCTTCAATCAATTCATTAATATCACTTTGCGAAAGATTTTCAAAATCATAGCGCTTGGGAACATTGATGAACATTGATTGAAATTTAATAAAAGGCCCGAACCTGCCTGTCCCTTTGGTGACCGGTTCTCCTTTATAAGTCGCAATCGGTGCATCGGCGAGTTTCTTTTCATTGATGATTTCCTCTGCTCTTTCCTGAGTGACAGAAAGCGCGTCTTCGCCTTTAGGAATACTGATGAAAGCATCGCCCCATTTCACGTAAGGTCCAAATCTTCCGACGCCAATCGTTACCGTTTGACCTTCGAAATCATTTAGGTCAAAAGGGATTTTGAATAATTCCAAAGCTTCTTCTAAAGTAATGGTTGCGATATTCTGGGTCGCCATCAAACTTGCGAAAATTGGTTTTTCCTCATCATCCTGTTCGCCAATCTGCACCATCGGTCCAAATCTTCCAATTCTGGTTAAAACGTTTTTTCCGGATTTTGGATCTACTCCCAAAATCCTTTCACCGTTTGCACGATCCGCATTTTCTTCTACATCAGCAATTCTCGGGTGAAAATCTTTGTAAAAACCCTGCAAAACATCTTTCCACTTTTCTTCGCCATTTGCGATATGGTCAAAATCCTGCTCTACTTTTGCCGTAAATCCATAATCAAGGATTTCTGCAAAATTCTGGGTCAGGAATTCATTCACAACTTCACCAATATCGGTTGGGACAAATTTATTTTTATCTCCACCAAACTTTTCGGTCAACACTTCTTTTTTAAGATTGGTTTTCCCCAAAGTCATCTTCATGATTTCGCGCTCCTGTGGAATAATTTCTCTCTTATCAACGTATTCGCGATTCTGAATCGTCTGAATAGTCGGCGCATACGTTGACGGTCTTCCGATCCCGAGTTCTTCTAATTTCTTAACCAAACCGGCCTCGGTATATCTTGCTGAAGGACGGGAGAATTTCTCGGTCGCTTCTATTTTTTTATACTCTAAAGCTTCACCAACAGAAACTTTCGGCAATAATTTTTCGTTGTTTTCTTCATCGTCATCCTCGGCTTTTACAATACCATAAGCTTTAAGGAAACCATCGAAGATAATCACTTCTCCCTGCGCTTCAAAATGCTGCGGAAGTTTTGCATTCCCGATTTCAATAACTGTTTTCTCGATTTTGGCATTCGCCATTTGAGACGCTAAAGTTCTTTTATAGATTAACTGGTATAATTTATTCAATTGCACATCACCTATCGTTTTCACTGAAAAATCGGTCGGACGGATTGCTTCGTGAGCTTCCTGCGCCGTGGCTGATTTGGTGGTGTAGTTTCTTGGATTAGAATATTCTTCGCCATACTCTGAAAGAATCTGCGCTTTTGCTCCGTTAATCGCTTCCTGAGAAAGATTCACGGAATCGGTTCTCATATAAGTAATATATCCTTCTTCGTACAATCTTTGAGCAACTCTCATCGTGGCAGTTACACCATAACCCAGTCTGTTACTCGCTTCCTGCTGTAAAGTTGACGTTGTAAAAGGTGCAGAGGCGGTGCGGGTTCCCGGTTTTGTCTCCACATTTAAAACTTTAAAATCGGTATTTTTACATTGATTTAAAAAATCTTCTGCTTCTTTTTCCTGTACAAAATCTTTCTTGAGTTTTGCGGTGATTTCCTGTTTAGCGTTATTAAGAAAAATACCTTCGAGTTTAAAAGTAGATTTCGGCTGGAAACCTCTGATCTCCAATTCTCTTTCTACCACCAAACGCACGGCCACGGATTGAACACGTCCTGCAGAAAGTCCGGTTTTTACTTTTTTCCAAAGAACCGGCGACATTTCAAAACCTACAATTCTGTCGAGAATTCTTCTGGCCTGCTGTGCATTGACCAAATTCTGATCGATTGCTCTGGGGTTTTCAATCGCTTTTAAAATGGCATTTTTTGTAATCTCATGAAAGACAATTCTTCTGGTATTATCGTCCTTCAATTTTAATTCCTGCGCCAGATGCCAGGCGATAGCTTCTCCTTCGCGGTCTTCATCGGAAGCCAACCAAACAATGTCTGCTTTTTTCACTGCGGCTTTCAGTTCGGTTACCAGTTTCTTTTTATCTGCAGAAACTTCATAATCGGGTGTAAAAGTTTCCAGGTCGATTCCCATTCCTTTTTTAGGCAAATCCCGGATATGACCGAAACTTGATTTCACCTCGAAATCTTTCCCTAAATATTTTTGAATCGTTTTGGCTTTTGCCGGTGATTCTACAATCACTAAATTTTTTGACATCCTCGAAATTTTTGCAAAAGTAGAAGTTTTTTTTTAATACTGCGTTTTTCACTTTTATTTCACCGCTTTTACTTTAGAAATAAAAAAGAAACAAAACCCTTACATTTGCGGTAAACAGAAACTGATTTTGAAAAAATTCATTCACAATACCATTCAAAGTCAAAAGGTTTTCTACCGCTATTTCCGCAAAAAAGGACTCAAAAGATTCTTAAAGGAGAATGTTTTAGAAAGCACCGGCAGCAATGAAACCAAAGCAAAATCTATTGCCTTGGGCGTTTTTATTGGGCTTTCGCCATTTTGGGGTCTGCATTCTTTTCTGGCAGTTACTTTATCTGTGTATTTTAAACTGAACAAGCTTTTGACTTTTATGTCCGCACAGGTTACCTTTCCTCCTTTGATTCCGTTAATCATATTTCTGTCGATGATGGTAGGCGCTCCTTTTGTGAGCAACACAACCAGTTTAGAAAATCAAAGTTTCGATTTTGAATTTATCAAAAACAATTTAACACAATATATTATAGGGAGCTTTATTTTATCGGTAGGCTGTGCTGTGATTCTCGGCTTTCTGTCTTATTTCATTCTTGAAAGATTTAATCCGCAGTCAAAAAATGACGTAAAAAAAACTTAAAAATTCTTAATCCAATTGATAACCAGAAATTTAAAATACATACTTTTGCAGCAACCTTGGTAAACAAATATGTCACAAGTATTCAACACTATTATTGAGCGAGATACTTATGGCAGCATATTATATGCTGTTCTCGGCGGATTGCTTTTACTATCTATTTATCATTTGGTGCTTTTTTTTCAAAACCGGGATAAATCTTATCTTCTTTACAGTTTCTACACTTTTTTTTCATTTTTAGCTTATATTCCGGTTGCCGAAGGTGGCTTTCTGTTTGACCTTTCCAAATATTTCAATCTTGATTTCCGGTCGAAACAGTTTTTCACCATCATTTTCAACTGTCTTTATTTTTTGTTTTTCGTTCAGTTTTTGAGGGTGAAAAAGCGGAGTAAAAAATGGCATAACATCATTGTTTATCCTGTTTTTATTTTAATAACGATCGCGACGGTTACTTTTCTTATCCTGAAGTCTGGCATTTCAGATTTTTATTTTGATTCTTTTAAAGGAATATTTCCTTATTTAATAGCCTTTCACACAATAATTTCCTTTTATATTCTCACCAAGGTTAAAAATAAACTTAAATATTATATTATTTTTGGTGGAATTATGCTATTCATCTGCTCTATTTTGGGAGAACGTTCGGTTCGGGAATTCCCTTTTTTAAATTTAACGGTAAGAATGGGTGACTTCATTTATTTTGCCGGGTTGGTTGTTGAAAATATTGCTTTTTCATTTGCCTTGGGACACAGGCAAAGAATGAACTATCACGAGAAAGTTGCTTATAACAGAAACCTGATTTCGGAAATGAAGAAAAATGAAGAGCTGAAGGATAAAATAAATCTGCAGCATCAGAAGAGACTTTTAGCAGAAAATGACCGCATCAAATACCAGCAGGAAATTTCTGCCCTGAAACTTTCTATTCTGCAAAATCAGATGAACCCTCACTTTATTTTCAATGCTCTTAATTCAATAAAATATTACATTTTAGAGCATGACACCGAAAATGCAGTGAATTACCTCACCAAGTTTTCGCAAATCATCCGGACGATTTTGGTTTCTTCCACCGTGAAAGAGTTTACTTTAGATCAGGAGTTGCACACGATTAAAGTGTATGTAGATATTGAAAATTTAAGATTTACCAAAAAAATTGACTTCAATATCGTCATTGATGAACAAATAAATTCGGAAAAAATAAAACTTCCGCCAATGGTTTTGCAGACGTTCATTGAAAACGCGATTTTACATGGTGTTGCCACGCTGGACCATAAAAAAATCACTATAAATGTTTTGCGCAAAAACCAACAACTCGAAATCCGAATCAGTGATAACGGAGTTGGCAGAAAAGAAGCGGCAAAAAACCGAAGCCGCCGTAACAATTCGAGTAAATCATTAGGAACTAAAATAGCCGATGAAATGCTGAAAAACTATTTCGGACCTGAATCATATAAAATCAAATACTACGATTTGCACAAAAATGATCAACCCACAGGAACCATGGTGGTTTTAGAAATTCCCATTCCATAATCTTTAGCACATTCTGTACCTCATAATTCCGAGAAAATCATTATATTCGCAACCTTAATTAATTAGAATAATTCTTATTGAACTGTTTGAAAATGAAGAAGTTTACCGAATATAAAAATCTAGATTTAACCACCATTGCCGAGAATATTTCCCAATTTTGGCAAGAGAACCAGACTTTTAAAAAATCTGTCGAAATCCGCGATGGCAAGCCAGAGTATGTATTTTACGAAGGTCCCCCTTCGGCTAACGGAATGCCGGGAATTCACCACGTGATGGCGAGAGCGCTGAAAGATATTTTCTGCCGCTACCAAACCCAAAACGGGAAACAGGTTTTCCGGAAAGCGGGTTGGGATACGCACGGTTTGCCTATTGAACTTGGCGTAGAAAAAGAACTGGGAATTACGAAAGAAGATATTGGCAAGAAAATTTCTGTTGAAGATTATAACCAGGCCTGTAGAAATGCAGTAATGCGCTACACCGATGTGTGGAATGACCTTACAGAAAAAATCGGTTATTGGGTAGATTTAAATGATCCCTATATCACCTACGAACCGAAATACATGGAAACCGTTTGGTGGCTTCTGAAGCAACTTTACGATAAAAAATTAATGTACAAAGGATACACCATCCAGCCGTATTCTCCGGCAGCAGGAACAGGTTTGTCTTCACACGAATTAAATCAGCCGGGAACGTACCGCGATGTTTCAGACACGACTGTTGTGGCACAGTTCAAAGTGAAGAATTCTTCTTTGTTTGAAGATATTAAAGAAGATATTTCAATTCTTGCCTGGACAACCACTCCCTGGACTTTACCTTCAAACACCGCTTTGGCAGTTGGTCGCGACATCGAATATGTTTTGGTGAAAACCTTTAACCAATATACTTTTGAACCGATTCACATTATTTTAGCAAGCGTACTTGTGCAAAAGAATTTCGGTAAAAAATATTTTGAAGGAACCGACGAAGATTTTAATAATTACAGTCCAGAAAACAAAACCATTCCTTATCAGGTTTTGAAGGAATTCACCGGTGAAAAATTAGCCGGAACAGAATATGAACAGTTGATTCCATGGTTTTTACCGGCGGAAGATGCTGACAAAGCTTTCCGTGTGATCATTGGCGATTTCGTAACCACTGAAGATGGTACAGGAATCGTACATATCGCGCCCACTTTCGGTGCAGATGATGCGCGCGTTGCCAAAGAAAACGGGATTCCGCCAATGTTAATCAAGGATGCCAACGACAATCTCGTTCCTTTGGTAGATTTGCAGGGCCGTTTTGTAAAAGGAGGAAATACTCCGGAATTATTTGCAGGAAAATTCATTAAAAATGAATATTACGATGACGGCACTGCTCCCGAAAAATCCTGGGATGTAGAGCTGGCGATTCTTTTAAAAACCGAAAACAAAGCCTTTAAAGTAGAAAAATACGTTCACAGTTATCCACACTGCTGGAGAACTGACAAACCGGTTTTATATTACCCTCTGGATTCCTGGTTTGTAAAAATGACCGCGGTGAAAGACCGTTTGGTTGCATTGAACGAAACCATCAACTGGAAACCTAAATCAACCGGTGAAGGTAGATTTGCCAATTGGCTGGTCAATGTAAACGATTGGAATCTTTCCCGTTCAAGATATTGGGGAATTCCTTTGCCAATCTGGAGAACCGAAGATTTAAAGGAAGAAATCATCATCGGATCTGTAGAAGAATTGATGGCAGAAATCCAGAAATCGATGGATGCCGGATTCATGACCCAAAATCCGTTTGCCAATTTCGAGGTTGGAAATATGTCGAAGGAAAATTACGCGAATATCGATTTGCATAAAAATATTGTGGATGAAATCATTCTGGTTTCAGCTTCAGGAAAACCGATGAATCGTGAATCTGATTTAATTGATGTTTGGTTTGATTCAGGTTCAATGCCTTACGCGCAACTGCATTATCCTTTTGAAAATAAGGAAATGATTGACGAAAGAAAAGCTTTCCCGGCAGATTTTATCGCTGAAGGAGTTGACCAGACCAGAGGTTGGTTTTACACTTTGCATGCGATTGCAACAGCAGTTTTTGATTCTGTAGCGTACAAAAACGTAATGTCAAACGGTTTGGTTCTGGACAAAAACGGCCAGAAAATGTCGAAACGTTTAGGCAATGCTGTTGATCCATTCACCACTTTAGAAAAATACGGTCCCGATGCCACGCGTTGGTATATGATTGCAAATGCAAATCCTTGGGAAAATCTTAAATTCGATTTAGAAGGAATTGATGAAGTCAGAAGAAAATTCTTCGGAACTTTATATAATACGTATTCATTCTTCGCTCTTTATGCGAATGTTGACGGATTTACTTATGCTGAAAAAGACGTAGAAAACCGCCCGGAAATCGACCGCTGGATTTTATCTGAATTGAATTTATTAGTCAAAGAAGTCACTGCTTTCTATGAAGATTACGAACCAACGAAAGTCGCAAGAGCCATTAATAATTTTGTTAATGACAACTTAAGCAACTGGTACGTAAGACTTTGCCGCAGAAGATTCTGGAAAGGCGATTATTCTGAAGATAAAATTTCCGCGTATCAAACGCTGTATATTTGTTTAGAAACAGTTGCTAAAATTGCAGCTCCGATTGCCCCGTTTTTTATGGATCAATTGTATCAGGATTTAAATAAAATCACTGGAAAGAATAATGCAGAATCGATTCACTTAACCGATTTCCCGAAAGCGGATGAAAGTTTAATTGATCAGGATTTGGTGGAGAAAACGCACCTGGCACAACAAATTACTTCGATGGTATTTTCATTAAGAAAGAAAGAAAACATCAAAGTAAGACAGCCGCTTCAGAAAGTGATGATTCCGGTTTTGGATCAAAAAACAGAAACGCAGATTTTAGCTGTTTCCGACTTGGTAAAGCAGGAAGTAAACGTGAAAGAACTTCAATTAATTAATGCGGATGAAGCTGCCGATTTAATTGTAAAACAGATTAAACCCAACTTCAAGACTTTAGGTGCGAGGCTTGGAAAAGACATGAAAACCGTTGCAGGAGAGATCACCAGTTTTACAGCCGACCAAATTTCAACTTTGGAAAAAAAAGGAAAAATGGATATTCACGGTTATGAAATTTCATTAGACGACGTGGAAATTTTCACCAAAGACATCCCGGGCTGGACGGTAACAAGTGAAGGAAAACTAACCGTGGCACTGGATTTGACCTTGACCGATGAATTAAAAGCTGAAGGAATCGCCCGCGAATTCATCAACAGAGTTCAGAATTTAAGAAAAGATAAAGAATTCGACTTAACGGACAGAATTACAATACGTCTGGAAGAAAATAATCCTTTCGAAAAAGAAATTATCAATAATGAGGCATATATTTCAGCAGAAGTATTGTCAGATAGAATAGAAATTGTAAATTCACTCTCAAATTTTGAGGAGATCGAGATTGATGAGCTCAAATTTAAGGTAGATGTTCAAAAAAAATAACAAAACACGATGACCCGTTGAAACGGGTTTATTTAAAAAAATACAACTATGGCAGAAGACAGACAAAAGTACAGCGATGCTGACTTACAGGAATTCAAAGTGATTATTCAGGCAAAAATAGATAAAGCAGAAAAAGATTTAATGCTGATCAGAGAAAGTTTCATCAATGACCAAAATAATGGAACTGATGATACCTCGCCAACCTTCAAGGCTTTTGAAGAAGGTGCTGAAACGCTGAGCAAAGAGCAAAACTCGATCCTGGCCGGAAGACAGGAAAAATTCGTGCGTGATTTGAAAAACGCGTTGATTCGTATTGAAAACAAAACCTACGGAATTTGTAGAGTTACAGGGAAATTAATTCCCAAAGAAAGGCTGATGGCAGTTCCACATGCTACTTTGAGCATCGAGGCAAAAAATATGCAGCGATAAATTTGACCGTGTACCATGAATAATGTACAAAGTACGCTGTATTTCCCTATACAGAATACTTTGTGCATTTATCTTTTACATTCATGAATACCCTACTCATCTTACTTGCCGTGGCCGTGATTTTAATCTATTTCTTCCGAAAAGAGATTAAAGAAAAAATCAGCCCAAATCCGAAGAAAAACTACACCATCGATGATCAGTATAATGCTGATAAAAAAGACCGTGAAAAGGAAATTGATAAAATCCTAAGCAAAATAGGAAAAAACGGATTGAATGATCTGTCATCGGAAGACAGAAAAAGACTCGACGAACTTTCAAAAAAAATAAAATAAAAATGGAATCACTTATAGTTCACCCAAAAAATCAAATGGAACTCAATGCACTGAAAAGCGTGATGAAAGATATGGGCATTAAATATGAAAAATTTCACACCAGAAATCACAACGCTGCTCCGAAATTTGAACCAAAAACACCGTCAGATAAATCCGCGAAACCTGCCAGAACTTTCAAAGGTAAACCAAAGAATGACTTGTAATGAAGAAAATAGCATTAATTACTTTTATCATTCTTTTGATCGATCAGGTTTCAAAATTTTATATTAAAACGCATTTCAATCTTGGAGAAAGCGTTCCTGTATTTCCAGGTTTTAAACTGACTTTTGTAGAAAATCCGGGGATGGCTTATGGCTTTCATTTCGGCGGATTGATCGGAAAATATTTTCTGGTCATCGTCCGCGTATTTTTAATTGGCGGGATGGTTTACCTGTTCAGCAAATGGCTGAAAGAAGGCGCGAGCAATTATTTATTAATCCCGATGGCGATGATTTTCGCCGGCGCGATCGGCAATTTAATCGACGGGATGTTCTACGGAATGATCTTCGACAGCGGAACCCTTTATGACGAAAGTATCGGACGATGGATTGAATATGGCGGGATTTCGAAAACCGTTCCTTTCGGCCAGGGTTATTCTACCTTTATGAAAGGCTGTGTCGTTGATATGCTTCATTTCCCATTGGTAGATTGGCATGTTCCACCAACTTTTCCCTTGATTGGCGGGAAACATATTGAATTCTTTAAATATATTTTTAATGTTGCAGATTCTGCCATTACAGTAGGCGCTGTATTATTATTGATTTTCAGAAAAAAAGCGCTGCCAAATGGGTTGGACTTTTAAAATGATTAAATGACAGGCACTAAAAATACAGTCACATAATTCCTGATACTCAATGTTTTGGGAATTTTCATTATGTTCTTCGGAAATCATACAACTGAGGAACTTACCCAATCAAAGCAAGCCCTATAAACTGCAAAAATCTACGTTTGCCAAAAGAGGTTTTGTTTTGTATTTTTGCTCCTAAATTAGATCAACATACATGTCCAGAATACTTACAGGAATACAGGCAACAGGAACACCGCATTTGGGAAATCTTTTAGGAGCGATTATTCCCGCCATCGAATTATCTAAAAAGCCGGAAAACGAATCTTTTTTGTTTATCGCCAATCTGCACTCTTTAACACAGATCAAAAATGCAGCGGAACTGAAACAAAATACCTACGAAATCGCAGCAGCATGGCTTGCCTGTGGTTTAGATACCGACAAAACTTTTTTTTACAGACAAAGTGATATCCCGGAAACCTGTGAACTGACCTGGTATTTATCCTGTTTTTTTCCTTACCAGAGATTAACGCTGGCGCATTCTTTTAAAGACAAAGCCGACCGTCTGGATGATGTGAATGCCGGGTTATTTACCTATCCTGTTTTAATGGCCGCAGATATTCTGCTGTACGATGCCGAAATTGTTCCGGTCGGAAAAGATCAGCTGCAGCACCTGGAAATGGCGCGAGATATGGGCGCGAGATTTAACCATCAAATGGGCGAAGTATTCGTTTTACCTCAGGCAAAATTACAGGAAGACACGAAATATGTTCCGGGAACCGACGGCCAGAAAATGTCGAAATCGAGAGGCAATATTATCAATATTTTCCTGCCGGAAAAGGAGCTGAAAAAACAGGTAATGGGAATTGAAACCGATTCAAAATCTCTTGAAGATCCGAAAGATCCTGCAACAGACAAAGTTTTTGCCTTGTACGAATTGATTGCAACCCCTGAACAAACTGAAACGTTAAGACAAAAATATTTAGCCGGAAATTTCGGGTACGGCCACGCCAAAACAGAATTGCTGAATTTGATTTTAACGCGATTTGCAAAGGAAAGAGAATTGTTCACTTACTATATGAACAACTTGCCGGAGCTCGAGGAAAAATTACAGGAAGGAGCAGCAAAAACGAAAGTAATTGCACTGGAAACATTAGCTCGGGTCCGAAAAAGCGTTGGCGTTTAATTCAGTTCAGACCAAGAAAAAACCTTTCCGATTTTGGAAAGGTTTTTCTTTTTATAAAAGTTCTTTTAACTCCATTAATTTCCTGATAACTTTCACGTCATCTGCTTCAAATTTATCATCGAAGACGTCGAAATAAATAACCTCCAAGCCAAACGATTTCCCGCCTTCTACATCGGCAATCCAGTCGTCACCAATCATGATGGATTCCTCAGCCGAAGCACCGGCTTTTTTCAAAGCGTAATCGTAAATCTCAGGCTGAGGTTTTCTGATGTTGATTTCATCTGCACTTGTTATGGTCTGAAAATAATTCTGAATTCCCGAAAGTTCACATTTTTTATGCGTAACTTCTTTAAAACCATTGGACAGAATATGCAGTTTATAGCCTTTATCATAAAGGTATTCCAAAATTTCGAAAGCTCCTTCGACCAGATCATTATAATTAATGATTTCATCTAAGAAATTATTCTCAAAGGTTTGAGCCAACTCGAAATCATCAATCCCAAAAAAGAGGAAAGAATCATAGAAACGGTGTTTTCTCAAATAATCTTTATCGATTTCTCCGTCGCGGATCTGTTCCCAAAGCCGCTCATTGATGGTGAAATATTCCCGATGAAAATCATCGAACTCTAAATTATATTTATCACGGATCTGTTGTCTTTTAAAAATTTCCTTTAAAGTTAAAAAGGCGTTTCCGCGGTGATCCCAAAGGGTATTGTCAAGGTCAAAAAAAATGTGCTGAATTTTCATACGGCACAAATTTAAGAAAATAAGATCAGTTTTTAGAAACAATAAGGTTTTTTGATTTCAATTTTATTACCTGAATGCTCTGAGAATAGCGGAGCAAAAAATCAATGGTCTGTTTCTTGGGTATCAATCGTTTTTCGTTTAAAGTGTCAATTTTTTTCATACGCGAAAAGTTTAACTTAAAAACGAAAAAATTTGAATATTATTATCTGGTTAAGACAATTTGATGTTCATCCATAATTTTTCTCAAGTTGATGAGGGCGTAACGAACCCTACCCAATGTGGTATTGATGCTGGCACCAGTCTGATCTGCAATCTCTTTAAAAGACAGCCCGTCGAAAAACCGCAGCCGTACCACTTCCTGCTGATTTTCCGGCAGATAATCAAGCATCCTCATCAAATCTTCCTGAATTTGCCTGCTGATCAATTGGTCTTCAATGTTTTCTTCCTTCCCGGCGATGAGATCAAAAATAGAAAACTCTTCATTATCATAACTTGTTTCCGAGACTTTGTTATGCTTGGCTTTCAGCCGGAAATGATCGATAACCAGATTGTGTGCGATTCGTTTTGCCCATAAGACAAATTTGCCTTCTTCGTTATATTTGCCTTCTTTCAGCGTAACAATAATTTTCATGAACGTATCCTGGAAAACATCATTTGCCAGGGTCTCGTCCATTATTTTATAAAAAATGAAGGTGAAAATTTCTTTTTGGTGTCTTTCAATAAGTACGGCGAGCGCTTTTTCGTTGCCGTTTTTGAAATTCGAGATCAGCCAACTGTCTGTATGATTATCCATAACTCTATTCTGTATTTATTCAGGAATTTACAGCCCATTATATTCAGGCTTTTAAAATTCAGATATTAAAAAACTAATAGAGGTTTATGATCTATAAAATGTACTTTATTGTGAATGGCTAAAATAGTAAAAAAGTTAATACTCTGTTAACTAATTAATAAAAAAATACAAAAAAATCATTTTAATAAATCATGAAGCATGACTAATGGGAGATTTATCGTAAAATTAAAATTAAGTCCTTTCAGTTCTTTTCCATTAATCCCCGCCTGATCAATCGGGAAAGCGTACCCTCCGGTGAAGTCAATCAACGCAAATAAAGTGACTCCCGCTTTTGGTGCGACATATTTCGTAGTTGCTTCGGCTCCTGCCAAAAAATAAATGGAATGGTATAAATCTACATTCCTTGCAAAATTGAGCAAGATATCACCCTGAATTTTGGGCACGACAGCAAATTGGCCATTGACGCTGCCAATCATTCCGGCAACTCCTAAGCGGTAAATCATATCGTCATTTTTCAGAAAAAGCAATCTTCCGCCCAGCTCTGCAAAACTTTGATTTTGATAAACATATCCCACGTGAACCATTTTGTGAACAGTGAATTGGGCTTTCGAAATTCCGAAAAACATAAAAAATAACAGTATTGAAAAAACAGATCTCTTTGCCATCATTGAATATTTATTGGGGATAAAGTTAAAAAAAACTGCTTTAACATTTCTGTAAAAGCAGTTCTTATATTTTTTAAAGATTAAATTCTTTTTTTATTTCATCAACTTTGTCGAGTTTCTCCCAAGTAAAGAATTCTAAATCTTTAATGGTGAATTCTTCGCCGGTTGCTTTTCTAAAGGTTTTATCAGCAACATAAGGTTCTCTTCCCATGTGGCCATAAGAAGCGGTTTCCTGATAAATCGGATTTCTCAATTTTAGATTCTGCTCAATTGCATAAGGTCTTAAATCAAATATTTTCTGAATTCTTTCTGAAATGTCGCCATCATGCAAACCTAGTTTTGAAGTTCCGTAAGTATTAACGTACAGACCACAGGGTTCAGCAACACCAATCGCGTAGGAAACCTGTACCAAAATCTCATCTGCAACTCCTGCTGCAACTAAGTTTTTCGCAATATGACGCACAGCGTAAGCCGCACTTCTATCTACTTTTGACGGGTCTTTTCCGGAGAAAGCACCACCACCGTGCGCGCCTTTTCCACCATAAGTATCTACGATGATTTTTCGTCCCGTCAAACCTGTATCACCGTGTGGACCACCGATTACAAATTTTCCGGTCGGATTAATGTGGTATTTGATCTTATCGTTGAATAAATCCTGAATTTCTTTCTTTTGTTTTGCTTTCACTTTCGGAATCAAAATTTCGATCATGTCTTTCTCGATTTTTGCCGACATCGCTTCGTCGCTTCCAAAATCATCGTGCTGGGTGGAAACCACGATAGAGTCTATCCTAACCGGTTTATGGTCATCCGAATATTCGATGGTTACCTGTGACTTGGCATCAGGCCGAAGATACTTTACAGCATCGTTTTCTCTTCTTAAAACAGCTAATTCTTTAAGGATGGTGTGAGCCAGATCAAGGGCCAGCGGCATATAGTTATCGGTTTCGTTGGTCGCGTAACCAAACATCATTCCCTGATCTCCGGCTCCCTGTAAATTGGCTTTGGTATCGAAATCATCACTTTCCTGAGCGCGATCTACTCCCTGATTAATATTGGAAGACTGCTCGTGAATACAGGAAATAACTCCACAGGAATCCCCCGCGAACATGTATTCTCCTTTTGTATAGCCAATTCCGTTAATTACTCTTCTGGCAATATCCTGTACATCAAGATAAGCAGTCGACTTTACTTCACCTGCCAAAACGACCTGCCCTGTGGTGACCAGTGTTTCACAAGCCACTTTGGATTGGGGGTCATTGGCGAGGAAGTTATCGATTAAGGCATCTGATATTTGATCAGCCACTTTATCTGGGTGCCCTTCGGATACCGACTCAGAGGTAAATAAATAAGACATATTTCTATTGTTTTTTTAATTAAAAAAATAGAAGAAAATAAGGTGATTGCAAGAGAAACTAAAAGAGAAAATCGGTTTTAGCATTTTTTAATGAGGTTGCAATCAGTACAAATTTTTCCTCCGGTAAATTATTGGTGCAAATTTAGCCACTATTTATTAAAGCACAAAATTTATTTTGAAGTTAAAAATTATTGCGGTTTTATTCCGACAAATTCATTCGGGCTTTTATTGTAATTAAGTTTGCTGTTCAACGAGCCCGCAATAAACTCAATCAGTTCGTCTAAAATTTTCTGCTTGTATGTTGGTTTATAATAGATTACCGAAATCTCGCGGTAAGGAAAAGGAGCCCTGAATCTTTTGACTTTCTTTTTCTGCTGATCGGTTAACTGTTCTACAGCGAGTTCCGGCAGAATACTGATGCCACCTAATTTATCGACCAGCTGAACCAAGGTATTAATATTGGAAGCAACGAACTCAAGATTCTTCGGCTTTACCGTATTTTCCTTTAATTCACAAATGTTTTCAAACTGGGTTCTCAGACAGTTTCCTTCTTCCAGAAGCCACACTTTCTGCACATCGATATCTTCCGGAACCACGAAGCTGTCCTTCTTTTCTACCGTACTGTCATCTGCCGCATAAATCATGAGTTCTTCATTAAATAAAAAATCGTGATAAAATTCATTGGCAGCGGCGTAAGGCGTAGAAATAATTCCTGCATCGAGCTCACCGGTTTTCAATGCTTTGATGATATTCTCGGTGGTCATCTCCTTAAGATTGAGTTCGATTTTAGGATGGGTTTTTAGAAAGTCAAAAATTTCCGTGGGTAAAATAAATCCAGAAATCGTAGGAAGCACGCCCAAATTAAGTTTGCCCGCCAAAACATTATTGAGCAGATTCGCTTTACTTCTTAATTCATTAATTGCGTCCACCACTTTTTTTGCCTCTAAAATAATTTGTATTCCTACATCCGTTGTTCTGATGGGATGGGTGGTGCGGTCAAAAATTTTAACATCCATTTCGTCCTCAAACTTCTGAATCATTGCACTCAATGTTGGTTGGGTAATGAAACAGGCCTGAGCGGCATTGCCAAAGTGCTTATATTTATCTACTGCGATAAGGTATTCCAGTTGCTGAATATTCATGAGGTTAATTTAGTCAAGGTCAAATATACTTAGATTTTGCCAAATTGTAATTATTTTTAAATAAATTTGAGGTTTATTAAAATCAACAATATGAGCGATCGCAAACTAACCAACTCGTCCGGAATTGCTTATTATGACCACGAAGATTCTCAGACAGCAGGCCCAAAAGGACCGGTTTTATTACAGGACTTCATCTTACAGGAAAATTTGGCTCATTTCGTTCGGGAGAGGATTCCCGAGAGAGTCGTACACGCAAAAGGTACTGGCGCGTACGGGAAATTCACCGTAACCCATGATATTTCACAGTTTACCAAAGCCCAACTCTTTTCTAAAGTGGGAAATTCCTGCCGGATCTTCACAAGATTTTCTACCGTAGGAGGAGAAAAAGGAAGTGCAGATACAGAAAGAGACCCGAGAGGTTTTGCCGTAAAATTTTATACCGAAGACGGAAATTGGGATTTGGTCGGAAACAATACGCCAGTGTTTTTCATTAAAGACGCTAAAAAATTCCCGGATTTTATTCATACTCAAAAACGCCTTCCAAAAACAAATCTTAAAAGCGCAACGATGATGTGGGATTTCTGGAGTTTTAATCCTGAATCTCTGCATCAGGTTCTCATATTAATGTCGGATCGGGGAACCCCGTATGGCTACCGGCACATGCATGGTTTTGGGTCTCACACTTTTTCAATGATTAATGCTTCGAATGAAAGAGTTTGGGTGAAGTTCCACTTTAAAACAAAACAGGAAATAAAAAATTTCAGTCATGACGATGCCGTGAAAATGAAGGGAGAAAATCCGGATTTTGCACAGGAAGATTTAATGACCGCCATTGAAGAAGGCAACTTCCCAAAATGGACCTTATATATTCAGGTAATGACCGGTGAGCAAGCGAAAGAATTCCGCTGGAATCCTTTTGATGTCACTAAAGTATGGTTCCACGACGAATTCCCTTTAATTGAAGTGGGCGAAATGGAACTGAATGAAATTCCAGTCAATTATTTTGCGCATGTAGAACAGGCTACCTTTTCACCGAGCAATTTAGTTAACGGAATCAGTTTTTCCCCTGACAAAATGCTGCAGGGCCGGCTTTTTTCTTACCCAGATGCACACCGATACAGAGTGGGCGCAAACTCCCATTTGCTTGAAGTAAACCGCTGCCCGTTTACAGTGAATAATTACCAAAGAGACGGCGCGATGGCAGATTCCAGCCAATATAAAGACGCTCCCAACTACTATCCCAACAGCTTTGATGAAATCAAACCGCAGTCTGCGTACAAAAATTTCGAAGAAGATCTGGACAGCAATCATGTTGCGAACTTTAACCGGAATGAAAATGATGATGATCATTACACCCAGCCAGGATTATTATACACCAAAGCAATGAATGAAACCGACCGCCAAAATTTGGTCTCAAACATTGTAGCGTCGATGAAAGGAATTACCGGACCGAAAAGAGACGAGATTATCAATCGTCAGTTGTGCCATTTCTTCCGGGCAAACATCGAACTGGGAATGAAAATCGCCATGGCCTTACAGGTCAATATCGATTCGAACATGATGAGTCATTCTACAAAATAGAACATCATTTCCAAAGAAATTGTTTTAAAAAAACCAGTATTGCCCTCAGCCCGTCAAAGTGGGAAAAATTCATTAATTTGCACAGTACTAAAACACTTAACAAGGTATTACAATGTCGTACGAAAATATAATTTTAGAAACGGATCAAAAAACAGCGGTGATTACCATTAACCGTCCGCAAAGTTTAAATGCCCTCAATGCAAAAACCATTTTGGAATTGAGTCAGGCTTTAGACGAAGTTTCTGCAGATCCGCAATACAGAGCAGTGATCATCACCGGCAGCGGTGAAAAATCTTTCGTTGCAGGAGCAGATATCAAAGAATTTTCCGATTTCGGAACTGCCGCTGCTGAAGACTTAGCCAGAAACGGACAAAACATTCTTTTTAATAAAATTGAAAACCTCAACAAACCTGTTATTGCTGCCGTAAATGGTTTCGCCTTGGGTGGCGGTTTAGAATTAGCCATGGCCTGCCACATTCGGTATGCTTCAGAAAACGCAAGATTGGGATTGCCGGAAGTTACTTTAGGATTAATCCCGGGTTATGGTGGAACACAGCGGTTGCCAAAATTAGTCGGAAAAGGCCTGGCCAATGAATTGATTTTCTCCGCAAAGATGATTCCCGCACAACGGGCAAAAGAAATCGGTTTGGTTAACGAAGTTTTTAGTTTAGAAGAACTTTTACCAAAGACCAAAGAACTTGCAAATACCATCGCTCAGAATTCACCTATGGGAATTTCCAAAGCAATTGCCGCCGTCAATCAGTATGACAGTGGCCACGGTTTCGAGACCGAAATAAAATCGTTTGGTGAACTCTTTGAAATGGAGGATAAAAAAGAAGGAGTTGCTGCTTTTTTAGAAAAAAGAAAACCATCTTTTTAAAAAAATAATTCCCCTGAATCTTAAAAACAATAAATTTTTGATAGTAACCAAATTTGACATTGCTTATTTAAAAATGGCAAGTGAATGGGCCAAACTCTCCTACTGCAAACGCAAGCAGGTGGGAGCGCTCATCGTAAAAGACCGCATGATTATTTCAGACGGTTATAACGGAACTCCTTCCGGCTTTGAAAACTGCTGTGAAAATGACGCCGGCGAAACCCACTGGTTTGTTTTGCATGCCGAAGCGAATGCCATACTGAAATTGGCCCGCTCTACCCAGTCTGCAAAAGACGCCACACTCTACCTTACCTTATCGCCCTGTAAAGAATGCAGCAAACTCATTTTGCAGGCAGGGATAAAAAAACTGGTCTATGTGGATCATTATAAGGATAATGATGGAATTGAATTCCTAAAAAATCACGGAATTGAAATTTTACAGGTACCCTATGATGACTTAAAATAAAAATACAAAAACACAGATTACAATGACTTGGGATGAAAAAATTAAAGACTTCGAAACTTTTTTAAAATTTGAAAGAAACTTTTCAGACAATACCATAGACGCTTATATACGGGACATCAGAAAACTCCAGGATTACGCAGAATTCGATCTTGAAAACACCGGTCCTTTAACCATTACCTACGAAAATATTCAGGAATACCTTTATCAGCTTTCCAAAAAGAAATTCAGCGAAAGAAGTCAGGCAAGGTGGATCTCGTCCATTAAATCTTTCTTTAAATATCTGGTCGAAGATGAAGTTCGCGACGACAATCCCGCCACTTTACTGGAAGGGCCGAAACTGGGAATTTACCTCCCCGATACTCTGAGTTTTGACGATATAGACAAAATTATTCGAGCCATCAATACTGACACCGATTTGGGACAAAGAAATAAATGCATGATCGAAGTTCTCTACGGTTGCGGATTACGCGTTTCTGAACTCATCGATTTGAAAATCTCCAATATTAATTTTAAAGAATCTTATTTAAAAGTTGATGGAAAAGGAGACAAATCGCGGTTCGTTCCTTTAGCAAAATTTACCTCCAACTTAATTAAAACGTATCTGAACACGGTTCGTTCTAAGGGTAAAATCAATAAAAAACATGAAGACATTGTTTTCCTGAACAGCCGCGGATCGGCGATGTCCAGGGTGATTGTTTTCATCATCATCAAGGAATTAACCGAAAAAGCAGGCATTAGAAAAAGGATTTCACCACACACTTTCCGTCATTCTTTTGCAACTCACCTTTTACAGAACGGCGCAGATCTGCGCTACATCCAGGAAATGCTGGGCCACTCCAGTATTACAACAACCGAGATCTACACCCATTTGAAAAACGAAGAATTACGCGATGTCATTCTTAACTATCATCCAAGAAACAAAGGAGAATGAGTGATTTAAAATACTGTCCGAAATGCGGGAAACCCACTTTAATTTGGGACGGCGAAAAAAAATGGAGTTGTTCCAGCTGCGATTATGTACTCTATCACAATGTTGCAGGAGCAGTGGCCGTCATCATCAAACATGGCGAAGACATTCTTTTTACCCGAAGAAATCAGGAACCGAAAAAAGGGAAACTCGATTTGGCCGGCGGATTTGTAGATCCAAGAGAAAGCGCCGAAGAAACCTGCGTTCGTGAACTGTTCGAGGAAATGAAAATGAAAGTGGATATTTCTCAATTAAAATATCTGGCAAGCTTACCAAACACTTACGAATACAAAAACATTCTATACAATACCATCGACTTATTTTACGAATATGAAGTCCCGGAAAAAGTAGAAGCAAAGCTTGAATTATCTGAAATTTCTGAAACAGTCTGGATTAAAAAAAACGAGATTGATATCGAAGACATCGCTTTTGATTCTCAGAAAACATTTTTCAAACAATACAATCTTCCTAAATAACTGTTCTGCTTTCTTCGCGGTTCCGATGTTTTTTTTAGCGTAAATTTGCAGTTCGTAAATTCCCATTATGCAAGAACAAATCGTTTTCGAAGACAATCATCTTTTAGTTATCAATAAAAAAGCTGGACAACTCGTTCAGGGAGACAAAACCGGCGATTTATCTTTGCTTGATTTAATTAAAGATTTCATTAAAAAAAGAGATCACAAACCTGGAAATGTTTTCCTGGGATTGGTTCACCGTATCGACCGGCCTACTTCCGGACTGGTCATTTATGCCAAAACTTCCAAAGCACTTTCCCGTTTAACGCAAATGGTGAAAAACCGCGAAATCAAAAAGACATATTGGGCAGTCGTTTCCAAAGCTGAAATTCCACAAAAGCAAAGACTGGTGCATTATCTTCTGAAAAACGAGAAAAACAATAAAACAACTGTTTTCCCGAAAGCCACCGAAGGCGCAAAACAAGCGGTTCTGAATTACGAAATCATTAAAACGCTGGATAATTTCCTGCTGCTGGAAGTTGATTTGGAAACCGGTCGCCATCATCAGATCCGGGCACAATTATCGAAAATTGGCGCTCCGATTAAAGGCGATTTGAAATACGGTTCGCCACGCTCTAATCCCGACGGCGGCATTCATCTGCATGCGAGAAAGCTGGAGTTTATCCATCCTGTCACTTTAGAAAAACTATCCGTCACGGCGCCCGTTCCTCAGAATGATCCGGTTTGGAAAGCGTGTGTAGATTGATAATTTGTCTAAAAAAATATTTAATCTTTTAACCGCAAAAGAGACAAAAGACGCTAATTGATCAGTTTCGAATCGTGATGAAAAAGAACTTCAAAAGGTTGCAAAAATATTATTCTATATAATTTCTACCATCTTTAGGCTAACCTTATTAAATCAAAACTTTTGTTTCTTTTGCGGTAAAAAAACCTTTACTGAGCTGGTGGAACAACTCCACCATTACTGTCATTCGGATTATTTTGTTTTAAAATATTGGCATCTTCTTTTGCCAGTTTATTTTTGGTCGGAATTTTATAATTCACAGAAAAACCAAAGTTTCTCGTGTCTGTTTTATTATAAAGAAAAACACTTTCTCCTTCTAACGGTCTGGAATGAAGTTGAGTTACCTGCGTGTTGAACAGATCGTTTCCGTAAACCGAAAGAGTTAGTTTATCATTCAGGAATTTCTTCGTGAAGGTCAAATCAAATTTTTGATTAAATGGCTTTTCAGACTCGAAATAATAGTAGCCAGCTTTTTTCGATAACACATTATAATTCGCAGTCATTTTAATTTCAGAAGGAAGTACTACTTGCGCCATCAAATTTATAACCCACATTCCTTTCGGATCGATTTCTTTAATTTCATGCTTCACATAACCTGCATAAACATAAAGAAAATTGATTTTATCAGGATTGAAATTCATCTTCATTATTTCACCGAAAGGTTTAGTGAAGATCATAAACGGAATCGGCATACCGACATTAAAATTATGAATTCTCATGTTCGGAATATTCACCTGCTTATTTTCGATAACGTCTCCTTTTCGGGAAAGCAGTTGCGCTACTTGATTGTCAATCGAAGAAACATTATAACCGATAAAAGCATAATCAAACGCCGAAAGTTTAATTTCGAAATTATCATAGATAGTTGGCTGCAAATAAGGATTTCCAGTTATGGTAGAATTGGGACCTGTAAAGGTATTGTTATTCGGGTTCAGTGCAGAAATGCTCGGCAAGGTGATTTTCTTGTTATAATTCAATGCCAGATAAACCTGATTCATCAGATTGTATTGAATACTCGCATTCGGAAACAATTTGAATTTATTAAAAGGAATGAGATCTTCTTCCTGCAATATTCCATTAGTATCATTAAATCTGGTCTTTCCGGAAATGTCGTAATTTTCCGCTCTGGTTCCGAGCGTAAAATCAAACTTCTTCAATTTTGCCTGAAATTCCAGATAAGTAGAAGCGGTATTTCTCTGATATTCAAGGTTGGTAATTCCTTTACTCTCGGTATCGAAAATCTGGTTTTCATACAAACCCCCAAAACTCACTTTCCCTTCATCTAAAATTTTTACCGGCTGCGAAAAATCCACTTTGAAGTTGGAAACCTGCATTAAAGAAGTATTATCCAGAACCCTTCCATAACTTTGGTTGCCATAAAAAGTTGAATTATTGTAAATATTATCCTGATAGAAATCATTGTTTGACCGCGTATATCCTGCCTGGAAATCTAACTTTTTATTCTTATCATCAAATCTTTTTTGATAACTGATAACGGCTTCCTGACGAAGTGAATTCGTTTTTGCCGCATCCAGTGCCGTATATTTATTTAAAACCTTATCCGACAGCAAATAGGAACCATCACTTAAAGTAAGATTATCATTATTGTTGTTATAAACGTCATAATTCAATAATAATTTATCAGCACCCAAATCAAAAGTAAGTCCGGCTTTTGCAAAAGTTCCGCGCGCAATTCTATCCGTATTTGACAAAACCAGATTATCCTGATTGCTGTTCATTTCACTTTCACGGTAGCTTTGACCCACTCTCAACTGCCAGCCGAAATATTTATTTCTGGCATTTAAACTTAAAGAATTATTGGTTCTGCTGCGGAATTTTTCCTCATTCGTAAAGGCATAATTCCCGGAGTAAGTCGCAGTTAAATATTTATTAGCGTTTTTATTGGTAATGATATTCATGATCGCACCACCGGAAGAAGCAGGAAACTCTGCGCCGGGCTGCGTAATCACTTCAATTCTTTCGATGGAGTTTGCTGGCATTCCTTCCAGAAAAGAAGTCAGATCGTTGCTTGAAATATTTAAAGGCCGACCGTTCAGATAAACCGCAAGCATTTTCCCCTGATACATCATTCCGGCAATATCGGTAGCGACCAATCCCGGAAGTTTTTTAATTCCTTCCATCGCGCTCCCGGTATTGAGACTTTCCTGTTCTGAAAAATCAAAAATAGTACGGTCCGCTTTTTGTTCAACGGCTTTTTTAGTTTTGGTGATAACAACGCCTTCTATTTCCTTTTCTTTGGTTTCCTTCTGAGGTTTTTCCTGTGAAAAATAGAATTGAGAAAACAATAAAGCAATAACTGCAACGGTAATTTTTTTGGTCATAAATAGGTTTCTATTCAATTAGACAACGATATATCAGAAAAGTTACAATCATATATATTTTAAAATACGAAATAAAAAAACCGCCCAATTTCTTGAGCGGTTTATTATAATTAATCTTAACTAATTAAGCATTTCTTGCAGCTTCAGCAGCGATCAGATTCAAGGCAGATCCTGCTTTATACCAATCGATCTGCTGAGCGTTATAAGTATGGTTGGTGATCACCACATCTTTAGTTCCGTCAGCGTGAACCAATTCCAAAGTCAACGGTTTTCCTGGCGCGAACTGCTCTAAATCTAAGAAGTTCACCGTATCATCTTCTTGGAATTTGTCATAGTCAGCTTTATCAGCAAACGTTAGACCAAGCATTCCTTGTTTTTTCAAATTCGTTTCGTGGATACGCGCGAAAGATTTTACCAGGACGGCTTTTACACCAAGATGTCTCGGCTCCATGGCAGCGTGTTCTCTGGAAGAACCTTCACCATAGTTTTCGTCACCAACGACAATGGTTGAAACGCCGGCAGCTTTATAAGCCCTTGCTACAGCAGGAACTTCACCGTACTCGCCTGTAAGACTGTTTTTCACGGTGTTGGTTTCCATATTGTAAGCATTAACTGCTCCGATCAACATATTATTGGAAATATTATCTAAATGTCCACGGTATTTTAACCACGGTCCTGCCATAGAAATATGGTCGGTGGTACATTTTCCGAAAGCTTTAATTAAAACTTTGGCACCGGTAATATTTTTTCCGTCCCAAGGCTGGAAAGGCTCTAATAACTGCAACCTGTCTGAAGTTGGGCTTACCGCAATCTGAACGGTAGAACCGTCTTCAGAAGGCGCTTGATATCCATTGTCATCAACGGCAAATCCTTTTTCAGGTAATTCAAAACCTTTCGGCTCGTCTAATTTAATCTGTTCACCTGCCTGGTTGGTTAAAGTATCTGTGATCGGATTAAAATCCAGTCTTCCTGCAATCGCAACGGCAGCTACCATTTCCGGTGAAGCCACAAATGCGTGCGTATTTGGATTTCCATCTGCTCTTTTCGCAAAGTTTCTGTTGAAAGAATGGATGATTGAGTTTTTCTCTCCTTTATCAGAGCCTTCTCTGTCCCACTGACCGATACAAGGTCCACAGGCATTGGTAAAGATTCTTGCGTTTTCGAATTTTCTGAATGAATCTAAGAAACCATCTCTTTCAGCAGTGAATTTAACTTGCTCAGAACCTGGGTTAATTCCCAAAATCGCTTTTGGCTTAACGCCTTTTGCAACAGCATCTTCAACGATAGAAGCGGCTCTTGATAAATCTTCATAAGAAGAGTTGGTACAGGAACCGATCAGCGCCCATTCCACTTCAATTGGCCATCCGTTTGCCACCGCTTTTTCATGGAATTCAGCAACAGGAGTTGCTAAGTCTGGTGTGAAAGGTCCGTTTAAATGTGGCGTTAATTCATCTAAGTTGATCTCAATAACCTGATCAAAATATAATTCAGGATTAGCGTAAACTTCAGCATCACCGGTTAAGTGATCCGCGATGACATCAGCAGCATCTACGACATCCTGTCTTCCGGTTGCCGCTAAATATCTTCTCATGGAATCATCATATCCGAAAGTAGAAGTGGTTGCTCCAATTTCAGCACCCATATTACAGATCGTTCCTTTTCCGGTGGCAGAAAGCGAGTTCGCACCTTCACCGAAATATTCTACGATACAGCCTGTTCCTCCTTTCACGGTAAGAATCCCGGCCACTTTAAGAATAATATCTTTTGCGGAAGCCCATCCGCTTAGTTTTCCTGTCAATTTGATACCGATTAATTTCGGCATCTTCAGTTCCCAAGCCATTCCAGCCATTACATCAACAGCATCTGCGCCACCAACGCCAATTGCCACCATTCCCAAACCACCGGCATTTACCGTGTGGGAGTCGGTTCCGATCATCATTCCACCCGGGAATGCATAGTTTTCTAAAACCACCTGGTGAATAATTCCTGCGCCCGGTTTCCAAAAACCAATACCATATTTGTCGCAAACAGAACTCAGGAAATTAAATACTTCTGAGTTTTTGTTGATACCATCCTGTAAATCGGCTTCAGCACCGACTCTTGCCTGAATAAGGTGATCAGCGTGTGCGGTAGAAGGAACAGCAACTTTTGATTTTCCGGCCTGCATAAATTGCAATAACGCCATCTGTGCGGTCGCATCCTGCATTGCTACCCGATCCGGTGCGAAATCTACGTAAGAATTTCCACGCTCGTACGCCTGCGTTGCGCTGCCTTCCCAAAGATGGGTATAAAGAATTTTCTCTGCAAGGGTAAGCGGTTTTCCCACAGCTTTACGAGCCGCTTCGATCCTTTCCGGATAACGCGCATACACCTCCTTAATCATATCAATGTCAAAAGTCATATCTGTTGGTTTTTTATTATCTTTTTTTAGAAAGTCAAAAATACGAATTATTTTAAGTTTAAGTCCCTTAATGTCATTTAGAATAAAAATAAATATGATGTTTTATTTCTATTTCCAAAAGCATCCTGATGTTTTAATACGGTATCATGACCCACATAACAAAAATTCAAAAAACATATTTTAAACCGTAAAAGAACTAAAAAGTCCAATTCAAAAAAAGTTAAAAACAAATAGTGAGCAACAGTAGCGTAATCCTTATCCATATTGCTTTTGAACACTTTTATTTTATCACTTCCAACTTCGTTGAATCTTGAATAGGCGATAGATTTTTTTTCGTGTACTGATCACAATATTACATCATAACGGGATCTGTTCCAAAGGAAGGTAAAAGCTACCCTGAACAGTCCCACTGGAGTCTATGGCGAAAGTACGCGTTAACTACGGGTTAACCTACGCGGATCACTTTCAGCAAAGACTTTGGAAGAAATTAATAAGTAAAAAAGAGACACTTAACAGAAAGTAAAAAAACACAATATCCTTTCTGTCAATCAGTTGTAAAGATACAAAAAAACTTAAAGCCTGTTTACATAAAATTACAAATAGATTTAGAAACGAAAAATTTGCAGAATAAAATATGATCCGGGAATTATCTGGTTTCACTTTTCGGGTACAAAATTGATATTTAATAAATTTCAACCGCTCTTATTATTTTTAAAAATAAAATCAACTGTCAAAAAAAGAACGTATTTTTCCGTTCATAATTGATTTAAGAAATTGCAGTGGTCAGAAGAAACCTTCAAATCAGTATTTATTTCACCTTCGCAATCTTGCTGGGGTTGCTCTACTATTTTTACAATCCTGCGTATTATCAGCTATTCCCGAACTGTATTTTCAAAAGCTTGACGGGATTAAGCTGTCCCGGTTGTGGCGCACAAAGAGCGACTCACGAATTACTGCACCTGAACTTCAAAAATGCATTTGCCTACAATCCTTTGCTCGTCGTTTCTTTGCCGTACGCCTTAGCGGGACTATTATTGTATCAAACCAAATTAAAAGAGCGCTTCCCCAAAACCAAGCAGTTTTTGTACGGTCAAAAAGCAATTTTAATTGTTTTATTAATGGTAATCCTGTTCTTCATTTTCCGGAATTTATAAATTCCTATTTTTGCAAATTATTTCCAATTAATGAAAAATATTTTCACTTTACTTTTATTAAGTTTCTCAACGGTTCTTTTTGCACAGAAAAAAACGGTTAACACAAAAGTAAACCTTAAAAAAACAGCTGCTCAAAAAAAGACAGATCCAAAAGTTAATACAGATCTCATAAAAATCAACGATTCTATTCCGGCGCTTATTCCTTATAAAAAAGAAGGGCAATCCGGCTTTATCAATCAGAAAGGTAAAATCATCATTCCAGCGATTTACAGCAATGTGGGCTTTTTCACTGAAGACTGCAACCTCTTGAATTCTCCCAACAGTAAAGTTCAGAAATTCGGTTCAAAAGAGTACGCCTCCGTGCGGCTCGATGGTAAAGATTACAGAATTGATATGACCGGAAAACGGATCTATCATTTTAATGAGAGCGATTTAGGACAATGTCCTTTTCAGTTTAAATCACAGTTATTTCATGCCTATATTTTAAATAAAGCCTACGGAATTATCGAAGATTCAAAATTCCACGATGCTTCAGATTACCGGCACTTCACCATTTATCCCCAATTCCAATACCTTCATATTCTGGAAGGAGATGATCTGAAAAACCCGATGATCATCGCCGTGAAAAATGATCAGTTCGGAATCATCGACGTTACCGGAAAAGTCATTATTCCATTTGAATACGAAGACATCAAAAGAAATTACAGCTGGAAAATCGGCCGTTTGTTTGAAGTGACGAAAGACGGCGAAAATTACTTCTTTATTGACATTGCCAACAAGGCATATTGAAAAAATAGTTGTAAGTTTACACCCAGAAATTAAAGGGGTGCTGTGAAAAGCTGAGATTAGACCCAATGAACCTGGAACAGGTAATGCTGTTTAGGGAAAACATAAGCAATAAGTAATGATTAATTAGCAATATTACTTAGAACCAATTACTTATTGCTCATGATAATCGCCCCTTTTATTCAATTAATCTTAAAAATTAAAAGAATGAAAGGATTTATTTTTTTAGGACTTCTCGCAGGTCCATTCTACTTTGCACAAAACACCGTGCAGGATTCCCTCAAAACCAAGGAAATTGAAAGCATCAATTTTCTGAAACGACTGCCCGTCACCAAAGAAATCATCAACGTTGAAAAAGATTTAGGTTCAAAAAATCTCGGTCAGGATTTACCGATTTTACTGAAAAACCAAATGTCTGTGATTTCGACTTCCGACGCCGGAAACGGCATTGGTTATACCGGATTTAGAATTCGTGGTGTTGGCGGAACAGCAATCAATGTAATGCTGAACGGCGTTCCGTACAACGATTCGGAATCTCAGGGAACCTTTTTTGTAAATGTTGGAGATTTAACGAGTTCTGCGTCTCAAATCGTGATTCAGCGTGGCGTCGGGACTTCTTCAAATGGGGTTTCTGCTTTTGGGGCGAGCGTCAACGTGATTACCAGAAGTCCCGAAGAACAGTTTTATGTAAAATCTGATGATTCATACGGATCTTTTAATACCTATAAATATTCGGCAGAAGTAGGAAGTGGCAAATTCTGGAAGGACCGATTATCATTAATGGGAAGATATACCACCATTCACTCTGATGGTTATATCGACCGTGCTTTCTCAGATTTAAATTCTTATAATTTCACTGCGCTTTTTGAAGAGAAGAAAACCAAAATCAGACTGATGGCTTTTGGTGGAAAAGAAAAAACCTACCAAGCCTGGAACGGAATCGACAAAACCACCTGGGAAACCAACCCGAAATTCAATTATTCCGGAGCAATTTATGATGCAGACTGGGAAAATATTGTTGGTTTCTACGGCAACGAAACCGATAATTACCGCCAAAACCATTATCAGTTATTATGGGAACAAAACTTTAACAATCACTGGAATCTAGAGACGACTTTTCATTATACCAAAGGAAAAGGATATTATGAAAACTACAAACAGGACGCAAAGTTTTCTAAGTATAATTTACCGGACTTCACCATTGATAATCAAACCATTAAAAGAACAGATTTCATCCGTAAAAAATGGCTCGACAATGATTTTTACGGAGGCGTTTCTACCCTTTATGGAAAGTTTGAAAACCTCGACTTAAATTTCGGAATCGTTGGAAACCAATATTTCGGAAAGCATTTCGGAAATGTTACCGGCGTTTATTTTCCAGAAATCTTCGAACATGAATATTATAGAAACAACGGAACAAAAACCGAATTCTCAGGCTTCGCAAAAGCAATCGTGAAATTAAACACGTTCGAACTCTACGGAGATCTGCAGTTGAGAAACATTAATTATAACACTGAAGTTATTCAGCAAGGTGATAATGAAGGGGTCGGATTAAGTAAAAACTGGTTATTTTTTAATCCAAAAATGGGCGTGAATTATAAAATCAATTCCGGGAAATTATTCTTTTCTTATGCCCACGCACACCGGGAACCGAACCGTGACGACATTTTCGCCAATCCGGAAATCAAACCTGAAAAACTTCACGATTTCGAAGCAGGTCTGGAGAAATCATTTGGTGCGGTTTCTTTCACCACCAATTTATATTATATGAATTATGTGAATCAATTGGTTTTGAACGGTCAGATTAATGACATCGGCGAATTCATCCGCGTGAATTCAGGGAAAAGTTACCGGATGGGAATCGAGGTCGGCGCTTGGGCAAAACTTTTACAACAGTGGACTATTTCCGGGAATTTCACTTTAAGTAAAAATGAAAACAAAGACTTTAAAAATGAAACTGATACCGGATTTGAAAGTTTAGGAAATACTCCCATTTCTTTTTCACCAGATTTCCTGGGGAATATTTCAGTTAATTATTCACCAACATCAAAATTCGCCTTAGGACTTCAAAACCAATATGTTGGAAGCCAGTTTTTAGACAACACGAACAACGAAAACTTAAAACTGAATAATTATTTCCTAACCGATTTTAATGCGAAATATACTTTAAATCTAAAAAGAACTGAAGTTGATCTCAAATTATTAGTCAACAATATTTTCAATAAGAAATATGTGAATAACGGTTTTGTTTATGATCAGAATCCTTTCTACTTTTCACAAGCGGGAACGAATTTCTTATTCGGCATGAGCATTAAATTTCAATAATTAAAAATTAACGAAACACAACTCATGTTTTTTCGCAATGATCTGATTGAAGACTGCTTTTTGGGCAGTCTTTTTTATTTTTGATTAAATGAATCAAAAAACATAAATTTGCCGAGTATGAATTTTTCCTTACATCTTCTCGAATATCTAAAAAAACAAGGTAATGTTTCCATTCCTGGTTTTGGCACTTTTTATCTGCACACTATTAACGCTGTGCTGGATAAAGAGGGAAAAAACATTTTGCCACCGGGAAAAGAAACAGCATTCAAAACAGATATTTCAGAAAACACAAATGACTTTGCGCAATATCTTTCAAAGCAAAGAAACATTCCGCTCATCGATGCTGAAATCGAAATTAAAAAGCAACTTAATTATTGGAACGCAACACTTCTCAAAGACCAAAAAGTAGAAGTAGATCATTTAGGAACTTTCTTCCTGGAAGACAGCAAAATGTTTTTTCAAGGAAACAGAGCTGAAAACCTTTCCGCCGATTTTTATGGATTAGAAGAAATAAACCTTTCGGACATTAAAAACAGCACGAAGAAAACAGGCAATTCCTACACATTAAAGACTTCTTTTTTATGGATTACACCTTTACTCATCGGAATTATAGCACTGACCTATTTCGGAGTTACCCAACCGGAAATGATTTTCGGCAGGAAATCTTTTTATAAAGAAACGCCAAAAAAAGAAGTAAAGCCCATTAAAACAGATACCGTAAAAAGAGATTCGCTCAAAGCAGTTCAACTGGCTGCGGATTCTATAAAAAATGATTCTTTGCAAAAAGCAATCGCCCCTGTAAAAACTCCAGCTAAAAAATGGAGTTCAAAAACCTATTCAAACTCTCAATGGAAAAAACCAAAACAGCATCAGAATCGCTGACCATAATGACCAATATCGTTCTACCGAATGAAACGAATTCCCTGCGGAATCTTTTCGGCGGCGAACTTTTAGCAAAAATGGACCGGTGCGCGTCCATCTCCGCGGCGCGACATTGCGAAAGACGTGTGGTAACAGCTTCGGTAAATCACGTCTCCTTTGACAAACCCATTCCGGAAGGTGGAATCGTGGTTTTAGAATCGAAAGTTTCGCGCGCTTTTTCAACTTCCATGGAGATTTATGTGGATGTTTGGCTGGATGATCCGATCAATCAGAAGAAAGTTCATACCAATTCCGGAATTTACACTTTTGTCGCGGTAGATGAATTCAACCGCCCTATTCCCATTCCGAAAATGACCCCGGAAACCGAAGAAGAAATTCAAAGATTTGAAGCGGCATTGCGCAGAAAGGAACTTTCCCTCATTCTGTCCGGAAGAATGAAAGCTGCAGATTCTGTGGAACTTCGGAAACTTTTTGGTTCATAAACAAGAATACTTTAACACTGATAGATACGCACAATAGTGCAAACTTAAATAGTGTCTTTCGTGTAAATAATTTGTGAAATTTCTTTTTAAAACACAAGAAAATGAAAATCCTGCTCCTCGATAAAAACCATCCTTTAATTACAGAACAGCTTTCTGTGAAAGGTTTTTTGTTTGAAGAAGATTTCACATCGCCTTACGAAGATGTTTTAAAAAAAATCGGGCATTACGACGGCATTATTATCCGCAGCAGAATTCCTATCGATCAAAACTTTCTGGAACATGCAAAAAATCTGAAATTCATTGCAAGAGTCGGTGCCGGAATGGAAAACATCGATGTGGAATTTGCGAAGAAATCAGGAATTCAACTGATCAGTTCGCCGGAAGGAAACCGCGATTCGGTTGCGGAACACGTTTTGGGAATGCTTTTGATTTTAATGCACAGATTATTTATTTCTTCTCAGGAAGTAAAGAATGGAATCTGGAAAAGAGAAGAAAACCGCGGCGATGAAATCCTTGGAAAAACAGTCGGCCTTATCGGTTATGGAAACATGGGAAAAGCCGTCGCAAAAAGGTTTTCAGGATTTGGGTGCAAAGTTATTTTCCATGATATTTTACCCGACATCGGCGACGAATTTGCAACGCAGGTTTCCTTAGACACCTTAAAAAAAGAAGCAGATATTCTCAGCATTCACCTTCCGATTACGAAAGAAACTCATTACATCATTGATGAGAAATTCATTTCGGAAATGGCAAAAGATTTCTATTTCATCAATACGGCAAGAGGAAAAAATGTAAAAACGAACGATTTAGTAAAAGCCTTAAAATCCGGTAAAGTTAAAGGAGCCGCGCTGGATGTTCTGGAGTTTGAAAAAGCATCTTTCGAAAATCTGGATACTGAAAACGACGATTTACAGTTTCTGCTTCAATCCGAAAAAGTAATTGTTACGCCCCATATTGCAGGTTGGACGGTTCAAAGCAAACAAAAACTGGCACAGGTTATTGTAGATAAGATTTTGGCTCAGTTTTCCGGGCATTAACAAATTTTTATGACTTCGGTCTTATTTGTTTTTACGAAAATCCCCTATATTGCGGAGATTTTTAAGCCAAAACTTTTTTAATGAAACTTTCCAAATCCTTCCTTTTCCTTCTTTTAATTACACTGGTTTTACTCTCCTGTAAAAAAGAAAGTTCTGAAGAAGCGCAAATCAAAACAACTTTACCCAATTACGGAAATGTCGATTTAGACGATGTTTTTACCCGCAAAGACAATAAGCTGGAGAACAAAGATTCCATTACTGCTGTACTACACCGTTACTATAAAAATGTTTGGGAAAAAGGAGATTTGTGGGGCGGATTTATCGTTGCCAAAGGTGACGAAATTCTGTACGAAAATTACCGCGGTTTTGCTCAGGACAAACAGCAGGAACCTATTAACGATACCGTTGCCCTACATGTTGCCTCGGTTTCGAAAACGCTTACCGCAATGGCAACGTTGAAATTAGTAGAAGCCGGTAAAATTAAACTGGAGGATCCTCTAACCAAATATTTCCCAAAATTTCCTTATCCGAAAGTGACGGTCTTCACGCTTTTAAGTCAAAGAAGTGGTTTACCGAAATACGAGCACTTCGTTGATAAAATAAAACCGGCACCGGCAGAACTTTCAAAAAAATTCCTGACCAATCAGGATATTTTAAATATGCTGATTCAATACCAGCCGGAACTTGCCCGGAATACAGACACGGGTTTTATGTATTGCAATACCAATTACGCTCTCTTGGCTTTGCTCATCGAAAAGGTGACCGGAAAAACATTCCCCGAGGCGATGAAACAAATGGTATTTCGTCCTTTAAAAATGAAAAACTCATATATCTTTCAGGAAAAAGATACATTAACCGCTGCGAAATCTTTTTATCAAAGAGGTCCAAAAGTTTATCCATACGATCAACTTGATTTGATTTATGGTGACAAAAATGTCTACACAACACCACGAGATTTGTTGAATTTTTCAAAAGCCCTTTATTCAAAAGAATTCCTGCGCGCCGATTTAAAAGAAAAAATTTTCGAGCCTTACAGCAACGAACGTCCAGGAATCAATAATTACGGCTTAGGTTTCCGGATGAAAATATTTAATAATAATGAAAAACTCACCTATCACAACGGCTGGTGGCACGGAACCAATTCTGTATTTGCCCATTTATTAAAATCCAAAGTGACCATTATCGCAATCGGCAACAAATATTCTACGCGGGTTTATTCTGCATTGGCGCTGTCGGGGTTGTTTGAAAACCTGCCTTATGAAAAGGAAAAAATCAAGAAAATGCTGAATGAAACCGATACGCTGAAACAGAATCAAGCGAATGACAGCTACAGTGAATAAATTTCTTAATTTTGTACAAATTCCTTTCATGAAAAGATTATTCTTTCTGGTTTTCATCAGTCTTCTATTAACCTCCTGCGCAAGAGTCGGCTCGCCGGTTGGAGGCGCGAAAGACAGCATCCCGCCAAAAGTTACCGGAAGCAATATCGACAGTCCGAGAGTGAATGTTCCGCGCGATATCAGGGAACTCAGAATCGATTTTGATGAATATATCACCCTGAAAGACATCAACAAACAACTGATTATTTCGCCGCCGTTAAAACAGATTACCAAAATGCTGCCTTCCGGAATGGCCAATAAATTTCTGCTGATTAAATGGGCAGATACTTTAAAAGAAAATACCACTTATAACTTTAATTTCGGAAACGCGATTGTAGATAATAATGAAGGGAATCCTCTCGGATATTATAATTTTGCATTTTCTACGGGTTCTAAAATAGACAGTCTTTACATCAGTGGTGAGCTGAAAACCATCTTTAATGATAAAGATAAAAAAACAGAAGAAGGAAATTTGGTCGTCGGACTTTATCAGGAAAAAGATTCGATGGATTACCGCCAAAAGCCTTATTATATTACGAAAGCAGATACTGACGGCTACTTTGAACTCAACTATTTAGCGCCAGGAAATTACCGGCTTTTAGCTTTTGAAGACAGCAACTCCAATTCGGTATATGATAGCGGAAAAGAAAAGGTAGGTTTCTTAAAAGACAAAATTACTTTAGATAAAAGTATTTCCGGTTTAAAAATTAATCTTTATCCCTCAAAAAAACCATTGAAATATATGGAAATGAAAGAGGTTCCGGGTGGAGTTTTAATGACTTTCGAAGGACAGCCGGATGAGGTGAAAATCATTTCATTAAACGAAAAACTGAAAGATTATAAAGTGACCCATTTGCCAAAATCAGATTCTGCAATGATCTGGTTTAATGCAACGGCACAAAATGTTGGAATTACCAGCAATGAAAATCTAAAATTCAGTTATGACAACGGCGTTAAAAAAGACAGCGTTTCGCTTTTCTACCGTTATAATACAAAGAACGAAATGTCGGTATCCAATAACCGCGGAAATTTACTGGCACCACAACAGGACTTCGTGATCACTTCTAATTATTTCGTAGATAAAATTCAACCCGAAAAATGGTCGTTGGTTTCTGATAGTATTAAACAGGATTTTACGGCAGAAGTTTCCGAAAAGAACCCTTTTGAAATTCATATTAAATCGAATTTTAAAGAAGGGAAAAAATACGCGCTTACCATTCCAAAGGAGACCCTGTCTTCATTCTATGAAACCATTAAAAAAACATACCGTTTTGAATTTGAAGCCGATAAAACAGAAAACTTTGGTGATCTATTGTTGACTTTAGAAAACGCACCTGAACATAAATTCTGGATTCAACTGATCAACGAAAGCGGAGCAGTCACCTATTCAAAATACGGAACTGAAAAGCAGATTAATTTCAAATCGCTGAAACCTGGAAAATATGAACTCCGCATTTTAGTTGACGAAAACGAAAATGGTCTTTGGGATCCTGCAGATTTCGCAAAAGACATTTTTGCAGAACCTGTTTATATTTTCGATAAAAAAATAGAGGTAAGGCCACTTTGGGAAATTCGTGAAACCTGGGATCTTTTAAAAGAAAACGGCAAAGATGCTTTAAAAGAAACCACAAAAGAAGTTGAAAAGCCAAAGAGTATTAATGCCAAAGAACCTCTAATTATAGCAAGCCCGAAATGAAAACTTTTTTAAACATCCTTTATTGGTTTCTGATTGTGATCGCGTTGATACAGTTTATTCCGATTGACAGAACCAATAAACCCGTGGATTCAAAAGTAAATTTTGTAAAGGTTTACAACACGCCGAAAAACGTACAGCAACTCCTGAAAACAGCTTGTTACGATTGCCACAGCAACGAAACTGTTTATCCGAAATATGCATATGTCGCACCGATTTCCTGGTCTGTAAAACATCATGTGAATGAAGGGAGAACCTATCTGAATCTTTCTGAATGGGGAAACTTCAACCGGGACTTGAAAAAAGACATGGTTAAAAAAACAGTTAATGCACTGAAAGTGTACAGCATGCCAATGCCGGGTTATATCGCCCAACATCCGGAAGCAAATCTAAATAAAGAGGAAAGAACTCTCCTCATCCATTACTTCGAAAACATTTTAAACACAGAGAATTACTAGATTTTCTTTACGCTAAAAAAGGACTAACGCGATTGCATCAGTCCTTTTTTCTATTCCATTTTTAATAAAATCAGCTTACTGTTGTCTCGGTGCTCTTGGTCTGCTGAAAATTGACATTAAAACTCCGGCAAAAAGACCAACCGTTTTCATCGCTGCGACCTGCGAATCAACCGGGATAAAAGCTCCAATGATGCAAAGTCCCGCCGCTGCGTACATCGGATAGAGAAAGTTTTTATTGGTTAATGTCGGAGCCTGTACAAAGAAACTGGCACCAATTAAAATGTAAAATAATTTCTGGTACAGAAAGTCATTGATTTCCGGTGAAAGAAGATTGAAAAATCCAACCAGGATGCACAGTAAAGCACCGATCGATAAAATTCCCTGAATAGTTGCTGTATTTGTTTTCATTGTCTATTTTTTTTGATTAAAAAGCCATTGTGGCATTGCATCTGCGAGTTTCGCAGATAATATATTGTTATGATATTTGTCTTTAAATTCCCAAAAAAGAACTTGCCCTTTATCCTTCATCTCTTCGTAAAATTTTAAATTACTTTGAGGAAAATTATCCGTGTCTAAACTTCCATGAACAAGCCATATCGGTGTTTTAAGAAGTTTTTCATTATTGTCAAATTGTGAAATTCCCGAAATATTAATTGCTGCTGCAAACAGATCCGGTCTTTTGGAAATCGCATTAGAAACAGTTGCTCCGCCCATCGAAAATCCCATCACGTAAATTCGGGACCGGTCGATATTTTTTGAATTTGCTAATGAATCGATAGATTTTAAAAGCAGATCCAAATATTCATTCGACTCCGAAGCAGAAACTCTGCGTTTTTCATCCAGATGATAATTGGAAGAACGCACAGGAAATTGCGGTGACAAAACAAACGACGGATATTTCTTTCTGTTTTCCGGCAGCAGCCACATTTTAGACAAAATTCCCATTTGAGATTTGTTGTCAGTGCCAACTGCGCCGGAGCCATGAAACACCACGATCAGCGGATATTTTCTCTCCAACTTTATTTTTTCCGGGCTTAGCATTCGGTATTTTAAGGATTCTTTTCCATTGCTGAACTGGCCTTCTTCAAATTCAGAATCATCTAAACTTTTAATAAAGGAAATTTTGGCAATACTTCGGGCTGAATCTTTCGAACCGTGGATTTCTGTCTTTTTTCCAAACTCTGTTTTTTGAGAAATACAGGATTGAAAAAGACAGAATAAAATAAGTAAAGAAAAGAACTTAATAACTTTCGTTTTCATTAGGAAAATCCCCGGTTTTAACATCTTTCACAAAACTGGAAACTGCGCCCGTAATTTCGGTATATAAATCAAGATATCTTCTTAAAAACTTTGGCGAAAAACCTTTGTTCATGCCGACCATATCGTGATAAACAAGAACCTGCCCATCACATCCTGCGCCTGCTCCAATCCCAATGGTTGGAATTGAAATGCTTTCTGAAACTCTTTTTGCAAGATCAGCCGGAATTTTTTCCAGAACTAAAGCAAAGCATCCTAATTCTTCGAGCAATTTTGCATCACTCATTAATTTCTCAGCTTCTTCATCTTCTTTTGCTCTTACCTTATATGTTCCGAACTGGTAAATCGACTGCGGCGTAAGACCCAAATGTCCCATCACAGGAATTCCGGCGTTAATAATTTTGGTAATCGATTCTTCAATTTCTTTTCCACCTTCAATTTTCACTGAATGCGCACCTCCTTCTTTCATCATTCTTACGGCAGATTCCAGAGCTTTCTCAGAATTACTCTGGTAAGAACCAAAAGGCAGATCTGCTACGATCAAAGCACGGTCTACACCACGAACCACACATTGGGTGTGGTAAATCATCTGATCCAAAGTAATGGGAAGTGTTGTTTCATGTCCGGCCATAACGTTGGCTGCAGAATCTCCGATGAGGATGGCATCAATTCCACCGGCATCCACCATTTTAGCAGTTGTGAAATCGTATGCGGTAAGCATGGTGATTTTCTCTTTGTCGAATTTCATTTTTCGCAAAGTTTCGGTGGTGATTTTTTTTATTTCTGAATGTACAGACATAATTTAATGTGATAATGGGTTGATGTTTGTGATGATATGCTGATGTGGATGATGTGAAAATGTGATTGATGGGTTGACCGATACTTACAGATCGATTTAAAATATTAAAAATAAGTCAATTAATAATATTAAAAGCAGTTCCTGAAGTAACTCATCAGCAAATCAAAACAGGATTAAATGATCACGTGCCCCAACCTAATTAGTTTTTCGTGGTTCAGGATTTTGATGTTTCTGCCTTCCACTTCGATGAGTTTGTCCTGTTTGAACTCAGAAATCAAACGGATTGCACTTTCAGTCGCGGTTCCGATGATGTTGGCAATTTCTTCTCTTGTTAAAGAAATCTTGATAAATCCCTCAGGATCTGTTCCTAATTTCTGTTCTAATAAAAGCAGGATTTCTGCCAGTCTTTCACGCACGGTCTTTTGTGCTAAGAAAGTAACGGTATTGGAGGATTCGCCCAATTCGAAGGCGATTTTCTGCAGCATTACAAATGAAAACTTCGGCGCTACTTCCAACATTTGAAGAAATAAATCAGACGGTAAAAAAGTCGCTTCCACTTCGGTCATTGCCTCCGCTTTCGCCTGAAAATCCTCACCGCAAAGTAAGGAACGGTATCCGATTAAATCGCCCTCTTTAATAAATCTAAGAATTTGATCTTTACCGTAAACTCCCTGTTTAGAAAGCTTTGCAGTTCCTTTATTTAAAAAATAAACTCCGTTTGGGATTTCACCATCTTCGAAAATAATTCCACCTTTATTAAATTTTAAAATTTGCTTGGCAGCAATGTATTTTTCATAATCTTCTGCCGGGAGCATTTCTTTGAAAGATTCATCATTAAATAGTTTCTGTAAATTCTCCTCGATTTGGGTTTGTTTCGCTAACGACATAATTGCATGACATTTATCAGCAAAAATAGGATATTTAAAACCCTAACACAAATATATTTATCATAATTTTGCCACTTCAACTTTAAATAAATTGTCAGAAAACTGTTTTCACTGTGGGCAAACCACAGACAAAGAGCTTATCAACTTCGATGAAAAATCCTTTTGCTGTAATGGATGCAAATCGGTGTACGAAATCCTGAATATGAATAATTTGGGGAATTTCTATGAACTTAATAAAAGTTCCGGAATCAGGCCAAATGATGATAACACTTCGCAATTCGATTATTTAGACACCCCGGAAGTATTTGCAAAAGTAACCGATTTCTCAGAAGGCAATACTTCTTTAGTTACTTTTAAAATTCCTGTAATTCACTGTTCGTCATGCATCTGGCTTTTAGAAAGCTTACAGACTCTGAATGGGAAAATCAATTATTCTCAGGTCAATTTCACCAGAAAAAATGTTCAGATTTCCTTTAATCATCAGGAATTAAAACTTAGCGAACTCGCCAAGTTCCTCACGAATCTCGGATATAAGCCGGTCATCAATCTGGAAACTGCCGACAAAAAAGAAGAAACTTTCGATAAAACTTTAATTGTAAAATTAGCCATTGCCGGATTTGCATTTGGAAACGGAATGTTTTTAAGTTATCCGGAATATGCCGAACAAGTAATGGGTACCACCGATTTCTGGATGGATACTTATAAAAATCTGTTCCGGTTTATCATGTTCCTTCTGGCGACTCCAGTCGTTTTTTATTCTGCTTCCGATTATTTTAAATCTGCCTGGTTTGGACTGAAAAACAAGATTGTAAACATCGATGTGCCAATTGTTTTGGGAGTTCTGATGCTTTATGGCCGAAGTATTTATGAAGTTTTAACCGATTACGGTCCCGGATATTTCGATACTCTATGCGGTCTTTTATTTTTCATGCTGATGGGAAAACTCTTTCAGAAGAGAACTTACAGTGCTTTATCCTACGACCGCGACTATAAATCCTTTTATCCTATCGCCGTTACAAAAGTAGATTTCGAGGGGAAACAGCAAAATATTTTATTGAATGAGTTAAAAATCGGTGACCGGATTATGGTCCGCAATCAGGAAATCATTCCGGTTGATGCGATTTTAATTCAGGGTGAAGGAAATATCGACAATAGTTTTATTACTGGAGAAAGTGCTTCGATACCGAAAAAACCGGGCGACAAAATCTTCGCCGGCGGAAAACAGGTTGGTTCTGTATTGGAACTGGAAGTCATTAAAAACGTTAATCAAAGTTATCTGACGCAACTCTGGAATAAAGAAGCCTTCAAGAAATTCGAAACCGGTCTCGACACGATGACCAATGACCTCAGTAAATATTTTACTTTTATCATTTTGGGAATCACGCTTATTGCAGGAATTTATTGGGGACAACACGATTTCGAAAAAATGTTTCAGGTGGTTGCAGCGATATTGATTGTGGCTTGCCCGTGTGCTTTGGCACTTTCTGCTCCCTTTACTTTGGGGCACATTATGCGGATCATGGGACGCAATAAATTTTATGTAAAAGACACTTTAACAATTGAGAAATTAGCAAAAATCGACACACTGGTTTTCGACAAAACAGGAACGATTACACACAATAAAAAAGCGAATGTCGTTTTCGAAGGTGAAGAAATTTCTGAATTTGATTTAAAGAATTTAAAAAGTCTATTAAAAAATTCAAATCATCCTTTATCAAAAAGTTTATATCATTTTCTGGAAACTCAGGAAGAATACTTCCCAACGGAGAATTTCGCGGAAACCCCGGGGAAAGGATACATCGGTACCGTCAGAGGAAAAAACTATAAAATAGGATCGGCCACTTTTATCGGGCAACCGTCTAAAAACCTTGAGACTGCTGTTTATATTTCAAGAGACGGTCAGTTTTTAGGCAAATATATTTTCACCAATGAGTATCGGGAAAATATGTCGGAAATGTTTTCAGAATTAAATGATTATCAAATTCATATTTTAAGTGGTGATAATTCTTCGGAAGAAAGTTCATTAAAGCATTTGGTCCCGAATGTAGATAAAATGAAATTTAACCAAAGTCCGGAAGATAAACTGAATTTCATAAAAGCCCTGCAGGATGACCACAAAAAAGTAGCGATGCTTGGTGACGGACTGAATGACGCAGGAGCTTTAAAACAAAGTAATGTAGGAATCGCTGTGGCAGATGACACCCATTCTTTCACGCCATCATCTGATGTCATTATGGGCGGTGATCAAATAAATGAGCTGAAAAAATATTTTGATTTATCGAAAGATGCAGTAAAAATTGTGAAATTCACTTTTGGAATCAGTTTATTTTACAATGTAATCGGGCTCTCCTTCGCTGTTACGGGGCATTTATCTCCGTTAGTAGCTGCGATTTTGATGCCCATCAGCTCTATCAGCGTCGTAATCTTTACATCCCTGGCTACCTGGATCCGATCGGCTAAATATTTTAAAATCAACCAATAAACCCACTTTGACCAATTATTTAGAAATATTTTAAATTAACGACATTTAACATTTAATGATGAATATCATAATTTTTAAGTAAATTTGAACCGGTTAAAAACTAAATTTGCAAAAGATATGGATATATTATATTTAATGATTCTTTGCAGTGTCTCTTTAGCTGTAATTTTCTTGATCATTTTTATAATAAGTGCAAGAAATGGCCAGTTTGAAGATGATGAATCCCCCGCAGTCCGCATATTGTTGGATTCAGAAATTATTAAAGAAGATTCACCCGTTTCTAAAGAAGCAGAATCAACAGAGAAGTTAGATAAAAGAACAGAAGAAAAAAGTGATTAGTATATATGGAAACACAGAAGTTTAGTTATGACAATAACATTGTGCGAGCCTTCCTTTATGCAACAATAGTATTTGGTATTGTTGGATTTTTATTAGGCCTTACGGCAGCATTAATGTTATTCTACCCAGAACTTCCGGAATTCTTTTTCGGAACAGATGATGCAACGATTGTAAGTTTGCGAAGTGGAAATCTACAAGGTCTTATCAACAGCCACGGTGCTCTTGGTTTTGGCCGTATCAGAATGCTGCATACCAGTGCGGTAATTTTTGCATTCGTTTGTAATGGTTTTTTCGCGGGAGCGTACTACTCTATGCAGCGACTCCTTAAAACAAGAATGTACAGCGACACCCTTTCCTGGATCCATTTCTGGGGCTGGCAGCTGATGATTGTATCCGTTGTTATTACTTTTTTAATGGGTATCAATACTTCAAAAGAATACGCAGAACACGAGTGGCCAATCGATATTTTGATTTTAGTAATCTGGTTGGTTTTCGGATTCAACATGTTCGCAACGATTATAAAAAGAAGAGTCCGTCACCTGTATGTTGCCATCTGGTTTTATTTGGGGACATGGGTTGCGATTGCGATGCTTCATATTTTCAACAACTTAGAAGTTCCTTTATCATTTACAGGCTGGAAATCTTACTCCGCTTATGCTGGAGTTAAAGATGCTCTTGTACAGTGGTGGTATGGTCACAATGCAGTAGCGTTCGTATTGACCACGCCTGTTTTAGGATTAATGTATTATTTCTTGCCAAAAGCTGCCGACAGACCGATCTTCTCTTATAAACTGTCGATTATTCACTTCTGGTCATTGATCTTCGTTTATATCTGGGCAGGTCCTCACCACTTGCAGTACACCGCAATTCCTGGCTGGGCACAAGCTTTAGCGACGGGATTCTCGATTATGCTGATCGCACCATCTTGGGGTGGAATGCTGAACGGTTTGTTAACCCTTCGTGGAGCGTGGGATAAAGTTCGGGAAAACCCAATTCTTAAATTCTTTGTCGTTGCAATTACCTGTTATGGGATGGCAACTTTCGAAGGACCAATTTTAGCAACAAAAACTTTAAATAAAATTGGACACTACACTGACTGGGTAATTGGTCACGTTCACATTGGTGCACTGGGATGGAATGGTTTCATGACTTTCGGTATGATCTATTATTTGATTCCAATTATGTGGAGAACAAAAATATGGTCTGTAAAATTAGCTAACTGGCATTTCTGGCTGGGAACTTTAGGAATTATTTTCTACGCTGTTCCTTTATATATTGCAGGATTTACCCAAGGATTAATGTGGAAACAATTTAATCCGGACGGAACATTACTATACAAAAACTGGCTGGATACTGTAACCGCAATCATCCCTTATTATCAAATGAGATTCGTTGGTGGTTTGCTTTATATTGCCGGAGCTATCCTGATGTGTGTGAACGTTGTTGCAACGGTTAGAAACGGTTCATTCCAAAAGAACGTTCCTGCGGAAGCTCCCGCTTTAGCAAAAATTTCAAATCAGAGAAAAGAAGGAGAAGGTCTTCACCTTTGGATAGAGCGTATGCCGACACTACTTACCATATTATCTTTTGTTGCGGTAGCTATCGGTGGTTTTGTAGAAATTGTACCTACTTTATTAATTAAAGAAAATGTGCCGACGATCGCAGCGGTAAAACCTTATTCACCGCTTGAATTAGAAGGTAGAGATTTATATATCAGAGAAGGATGTAACTCCTGTCACACCCAAATGATCCGACCATTCCGTGATGAAGTTGTACGCTTCAACGGTAAAAATGGTCAGTATTCAAAAGCGGGTGAATTTATCTACGACAGACCTTTCCTTTGGGGATCAAAAAGAACCGGACCGGATTTGCACAGAGAAGGCGGTAAAAACCCAAGTTCGTGGCATTACAAACACATGCTGAACCCAAGAGTAACTTCAGCCGGATCGATTATGCCGCGTTACCCATGGTTAATCGCAAGAGATTTAGACAGAAGCCAAATGGTTGCTAAAATCGAGCTGATGAAGAATACATTCGATGTACCTTATACCAAAGCACAAATCGATTCTGCAGATTCATGGGCAGACAATCAGGCAAGTTTCATCGTTAAGCAGATCTTCTCGGAAGCAGCAGACGTGAAAAACGCTTACGAAGCTAAGAAAAAAGCAGACGGTGCGAACTTTGTTCCATTAGAGAAAAAAGAGATTATTGCATTGATCGCTTATTTGCAGAGACTTGGAACTGATATCAAAACAACTGAAATTCAAACCGCAAGTATAAAGTAATTCATCTAAAAAGGAGCTAAAATAATGATACCTCAAAGCGTAAAAGACATTTTATCAAACGGCGAAAATGTAGGTTTTTACCAGACATTATCGATGATCCTATTTTTAATTTTCTTTTTAGGTATTATCTTTTATGTTTTCTCGCGACCGAAAAAACATTACGATAAAGAAGCAAATGCCCCTTTAGATGATGATATTGAAGATCAAAATCTTTAATTTAAAAAATTAAACTATTATGAGACAAAGAACGCCCGTATATGTAAACATTGCCGTAATACTTACGATTTTATTGGTCGTGTATTATATGTTTGTGCAGGAATCAGCATTCCTATCTTCTCCCTATTTTTGGGGCACAGTGGTAATCAGTATAATTCTTGCAATGATTCAGCATGCAATTGGCGACCTGATCGAAAATGATCAATTCAAAAAATTAACTGATGCAGAGAAAAGCGAATACATCACTGCTAAAAAAGTACCTTATTTCAAAGGATTATATGCAAGTGCTTTTAAAAAGCAGTCTACCACCGAAGAAAAAGACATCCTTATCGACCACGGTTTCGACGGGATTATGGAGTTAGACAATCAGTTGCCAAAATGGTGGTTAGGTCTTTTCTATTTTGGAGTTGCATACTGTGCGGTTTATATGATTTCCTATTTCACCACAGATTTTGCACATCAATATGTAGAATATGATGCGGAATATAAAGCGCAGACCGCGAGCATCGCAGAATATGTTAAAAACACACCGCCGCCGACCATAGAAAATGCAGTATATTCTCCAGACAATATCGCAGCAGGTGAAGAAGTTTTCAAAACAAACTGCGTGTCCTGTCACAACGAAGGAGGAAGAGGAGGAATTGGTCCGAACTTAACAGATAATACCTGGATCAACCAACCGGAAAAAACATTGTTTAAAAATGTCTTCCACGTTGTAGAAAACGGAGTTGCCGGAACTGCGATGCAGGCATGGGGCAAAAATGGTGTACTTACCGGTTTCGACATTCAAAATGTTGCAGCCTATGTTTACCATATCAACCAGGAACAACCTCCTATTACGGCATCAGAAGGTGGGGCAGCCCCGCAGGGAACTCCTGCTAACTGGCAAAAATAAGAACTAAAAACAAAATTACTATGAAAACATAATTCGTTATCTTTAACAAAAGAAGGTAACGGATTATGTTTTTTTAATTTAAGAAAGAAATGTCAGAAGATAACAATTTCAAAGGCGGACAAGGACAGGTAGTTGAAGCCGAAACTTTCAGAGATTCCGTGGGTACCATGGAACAGTCTGGAAAACGGAAATGGGTCTTTCCCAGAAAACCACAGGGCAGATACACCAACTACAGAACACTGGTGGCCTATTTTTTACTTGCCCTTTTTTTTGCGCTTCCGTTCATTAAAATTAATGGAAATCCTTTTTTACTTTTAAATATTCTCGACCGTAAATTTTTTATTCTCGGTCAACCCTTTTTCCTGCAGGATTTTTTCATTCTTGCCCTCGGAGCAATTACCTCGATAGTATTTATTATTCTTTTTACGGTAGTTTTCGGAAGAATTTTTTGTGGCTGGGTTTGTCCGCAAACCATTTTCCTGGAAATGATTTTCCGTAAAATAGATTATCTTGTCGAGGGTGACCGCAACAAGCAGATGAAATTAGACCGGCAGGAATGGAATGCCGAAAAAATCGGTAAACGTGCATTGAAATATTTTATATTTCTGATAATATCTTTAATTATCACCCACTGGATGTACATGTACATCGTTGGTTATAAAGAAGTTTTCAACATCATGCAGCAAGGCCCTTTCGCGAACTTCTCAAGCTTTTTAGTAATGATCATCTTTACCGCAGCGTTCTACTTTACCTTTGCCTGGTTCAGAGAGCAGGTGTGTACATTGGTTTGTCCATACGGAAGATTGCAGGGGGTATTAATCGATAAACAAACCATTAATGTTTACTACGATTTCAAAAGAGGAGAAAACCGCTCAAAATGGAGAAAAGGCGAAGACCGTTCCGCAGAAGGAAAAGGAGACTGTATCGACTGTAACCAATGTGTCGTAGTTTGCCCAACCGGCATCGACATCAGAGATGGTCAGCAATTAGAATGCGTCAACTGTACTGCCTGCATCGATGCCTGCGACGAGGTAATGGTAAAAGTGGGTCTTCCAAAAGGTCTTATCCGGTATGCAACTGAAGATGAGATCGAAAAAGAAGTTCCTTTCAAATTCACCAACAGAATGAAAGCGTATACGGCTGTTTTATTATTAATGGTGGGTTTCTTAGGGTTTCTGTTAAGTAACAGAGGTTCACTGGAAGCTAAGTTCATCAAACCTGCAGGATCTACATTCTTTGTCAGAGACGGTAATATTACCAACATCTACAATTATACTTTCCTGAATAAATCTACAAAAGATCAAATGGTGACCATCAAAGTAATCGAACCGCAACACGGTAAAATTACACTGAGTGGTGAGGAGAAAATTCTTCTTAAAAAAGATCAAATAACAAAAGGTACAGTGAACTTAAGTTTTCCTGAAAATGAAATAAAACTGTCGAAACAAAAAGTGAAAATCGGCGTTTACGATCCATCAGGAAAATTACTCGACTCTTTCGAAACCAGTTTCGAAGGACCATTTAAAATTCAATTCTAATTAAAAATATGTTTAAAAAGTTAACGTGGGCACACGGCGTAATTATCGCATTAGGTTCATTTATAGCATTTATTTTGTTTATGGTTTTTGGGTTTACCTATGGCCAGCAAACCTCCGAGTTAGTTTCAAATGACTACTACGGTGACGAACTGCTTTATCAGGAAGTAATCGATGCTAAAAGAAATGCAGAACATCTGGCTGAAATTCCAAAATACCAGGAAATGGCGGCAGGAATGAAAATCACTTTCCCAACCGAAATCGTGCCGGAAAATAAAAATGTAAAATTTGAACTTTTCCGCACCGACGATGCCAATCTGGACGTGAAAAAAGAAATTAATTTAGATACCAACAATGAAATTCTTGTCCCAAAACAGGTCATATCAAAAGGTTCATACACTCTAAAAATAAAATGGTCTCATGATAAAAAACCTTATCAGGTAGACTACGACGTTTTATGGAAATAGCACTTATCATTTCTGCACTTGGGTTGGGATTTGCGTCGGGCTTTCACTGTATTGGAATGTGTGGTCCCATTGCTTTATCGCTGGGACTTACCAAAAAACAGGCAACTAATTTCTATCTCCAAAATTTAACGTATCAGTTTGGAAGGATCATCACCTACTCTATTTTAGGAGCGATTTTAGGAATTATCGGGCAAGGTTTTGAAATGGCCGGATTTCAACAATACCTGACTATTGGTGTCGGGATCCTGTTAATCCTGATGGCGGTATTTTCTTTCGGAGGGAAAGATTTCGCCTCAAAAATTCCTTTTCTGACTACTTCATTATTAAAAGTTAAATTAAATTTATCTAAACTCCTTCAAAAAGCGGACTACCGCTCAAGATTTGCAACCGGACTTCTCAATGGACTTCTGCCTTGCGGTATGGTTTATATGGCATTAACTGCGAGTTTGGTCTCAGGTGGAATTTGGCAAAGTGCATTATTTATGGGACTTTTCGGATTAGGAACATTGCCATTTATGTTTATGGTAGTACTGCTGGGGAATTTGATGACTACCGCTTTCCGAATTAAAATTCTAAAATTCGTTCCTGTGATGATGATTGTTTTAGGAGGTCTTTTTATTCTTCGCGGTATGGAAGTCGGCATTCCTTATCTTTCTCCAAAAAAAGAAGCAATGCAGGTCATCCACAATGATTCTCCTGACCATTTGAAAGGAAACCATGAAAGCTGTCATTAATATTTTTGAGAAACTCTATAAAGTTTAAAATAACACTTACAGCAGATTTTAAAAAATAAAAAACCATCGGAATTCCGATGGTTTTTAGTTATTGTAAAGATTTTAAGACTTCTAATTTATTAAATCAAATTTGGCATATTCTGCAACTTTCGCCGGAAGTTTAATTCCGTGTTCCGTTTGATTATTTTCTAACAATGCTGCCATAATCCTTGGTAAAGCCATCGCAGAACCATTTAAAGTATGAACCAGCTGTGTTTTGCCGTCACCTTTATATCTGCATTTCAATCGGTTTGCCTGAAAAGTTTCAAAATTAGAAACCGATGAAACTTCTAACCACATTTCCTGAGCAGCACTCCAGACTTCAAAATCGTAAGTCATCGCTGCAGCAAAACCGGTATCGCCTCCGCACAATCTCAAAATCCTGAAAGGCAATTCTAAATCGACCAAAATTGATTTCACATGTTCTACCATTCCTTCTAAAGCAGCATACGAGTTCTCTGGTTTTTCAATGCGGACAATCTCTACTTTTTCAAATTGATGCAATCTGTTCAAACCGCGAACATGAGCGCCGTAACTTCCGGCTTCTCTCCGGTAACATTGTGAAAAGGCCGTGTTTTTTATCGGCAGATCCTTTTCATCCAAAATCACATCACGGTAAATATTCGTCACCGGAACTTCTGCTGTAGGAATCAGGTACAAATTATCTTCATTGATGAAATACATCTGCCCTTCTTTGTCCGGCAACTGCCCGGTTCCGTATCCTGACGCTTCATTCACCACGTGTGGCGGATTCACTTCCATATACCCGGCATCTACATTTTTATCTAAAAAATACTGAACCAAAGCCCGCTGTAATCTTGCCCCTTTCCCCAAGTAAACAGGGAAACCTGCACCTGCGATTTTCACGCCCAGTTCAAAATCGATGATATTATATTTTTTCGCCAATTCCCAATGCGGAATCGCGCCTTCGCCCAAACCTTCAACATCATGAGACTGATAAATAATTTCATTATCATCCGCGCCATTTCCGGCCACTACTTTTTCGTAAGGAATATTAGGAATTAAATAAAGAATTTCTAAAAGACGTGCTTCAGCAGCTTTCAGTTTTTGTTGAAGATCTTGTGCATTTTCTTTAAATTCCGAAGTTTTCGATTTGGCAGCTTCGGCCTCCTCTTTTTTACCTTCCCTCATTAATAGACCGATTTCTTTGGAAATGGTATTCATTTCTGCTAAATTCTGATCCAGTTGGAACTGCAATTTTTTTCTTTCGTCATCTACAGAAACCGCCTCACCGACCAATTCCGTTTGTTTGAAATTTCTTTTATGTAAACCTTCTAAAACGCGTTCTTTATTATCGCGCAAAAACTGAACTTGTAACATATCCTAATTGATGTATATTTCTGTGAATTTCTTCCTGACAGTAGAAGAATGAACTGCAAATTTAGTGATTATTTGACGATTTTCACGGTATTTGGCTGCCCGTCAACTTTAGTAAACTGAAGCACGCCGTTATACCAGATTTTCGAAACCTGAAAAAGTTCCGGTGTCGATTGATATTGAACTGTCATGGTATCATTGGTAATCCGGTTGGAATTATTAATTTTCTTCGTAAGCTGTAACGCAATTTTGGACTCATACGTTTTGGAATTTCCAGAGGAATCGATCCCAATTCGTTTTGCCCCAGCGAGATATTCAATATAATTAATGGTATCTGCATCCTTCTTCATTGAAACTGAAACCGGAGCATTATCTGTCAGTCCATAAACATCATTCATCGAAGAAGAAATATAAGATCCCGGTATTTTCGCATTCAGCATATCCTGTCCCAAAGAATCGATGTACAAATTGATGACCTGATCTATTTTCTGCACCGGTTCCTCCTCATTTCTACAGGAAAGGAAAGCAAAAAACACCAACAAAGTTATAAAAAACAAATTTTTCATTGATACAAAGATAAATAAATATGTATGTTCGCTTTTACTAAAAAAAATTATAATGCTAAGATTCCCAAAGATTATATTTACAAAACCCTGTTTTTAAGTCTATTTTTAAGTTCGTAAAAGCGTCATCATAAAATGATAATTTTTAATTTAAGATAACTTTCTTACTATCTTTCTTAGGTAAAGATTGAGATCTGATTTGGAAATGAGATAATCTTGAATTTTAAAATTGGTTATCGAAAAAAATTTCCAAAAAAGCACCCCTGATGAAACACAATAAGAAACTGTAGTAACTAAACAAGCGCCAAATATCCCCCATTTAGGAATAGCATAAAATGACAAACAAATAGTAATTAAAAATCCTATAACTGATTTAACATTTAATATTCCTAACCGATTGGTTCCCGCAAAATAATACCCTATAATATTGCTTACTGCGATGGCGACAATTCCAGGTGACAGCAATAATATAATCTTTTTGGTTTGATAAAAATCTTTACTGAAAATAACTGTATATACCTTTTCCGGAACCAAAAGCATGATTGCGAGAAAAAACACAGTTACAAATAACGTAATTTTCAGAGACGACTTTGTTTTTGTAATGGAATCCTGTTCATTTTTACTGTTAATTACGTCTGCATATAAAATAACTGCGAGACTTCTACTAAGGGTCCATATCGCTTCGGAAAACGCTACTCCAATAGAGAACACTCCAACGGTAGCGATTCCTTGGAAATATTCTAAAAAATAGAATGAAAGCCGGTAGTTTAAAAATTGAATAAACGCACTTAATTGTGTTTTCCAACCATAACTGAACATTGCTACAATTATTACAATAGAAAATGTAAAATTTGAAAGTTTAGATTTACTTAATATTTGAAAGCTGCTCAAAAAAAACAATATCGTATAACAGAAAATCTGGGCAATAAAGTAAGTTGCAACATCTTCAAAACCTACAACATAGATCAAAACTATAAGAAATAAAAAATGGACCAACTGTTGTAAAATCGTATATAAATTAAAGCGACGGATATCTTTTCTGCCAATAAATAAATTGATATTGGCCGAGAGCAGCGAAAACAATATTGATATAGGTATTAAGTACAAAAGATAGTCATCCTGCCGAAAAACTAAAGAAAAAGTCAATGGCACGACAACTCCTACAATGATTGACCAAAGATAGGCGTAGAGTAAAACCTGCTCCGTTTTAAATTTCGAGGAAAAATAAGAAATACTGCTGCCCGAAAACACGCTGCTGAAAAAGCCTACAATTGCCGCATTGGCAATAAGAATTGCAATTACACCTTTTCCCTCGGTTCCCCACATGTTCGTGGAAAAAATAACCAAACCAAAACTTAATACTAAAATTAAAAATCGGGAAATAAAGGTTTGAACGATTGTAAGTTGTTTCATCTTAATCCTTATGAATAAAAAGCGTTACGAAATCCGTAAAAGAACGTCGAATAATTTCCCAATTATATTTCCCTTCATATTCTTTTCGCGCAGCCACGGCGTGTTTATCATATAAATCCGTATTCTCGATATACTGAATGATATAATCTGCAATTAAATTTGAATTTTCCGGATTGACTAAATACCCGAATTTAGAAACATTTACAAATTCTCTCGTCGCTTTGAGATCAGTGTAAATGACAGGTTTACCGGCAGCGGCGTAATAGAAAATCTTTATCGGTAAACAGTGATTATTTTCAATATTGCTGGTTCGTAAGTCAAAACAAATATCTGCTTCCGAAAATGATTCTGTAAACTTTGCAAATGGAGTAGGTTTCTGAATTGAAACATTTGCCCATTTATACATTTTTACTAAATTTTCAAAATGGAACTGTTCTCCTTCCGATCTTGCTCCGCCAATAATAAGAATTTTAATTTGAAGAAGGGGTCTTTTTTTTCGTAATGCTCTACTAGCATTAAAGAAGTTATCTATTCCTTTTTCCTTGGAAATTTCGCCAGTATAACAAAGTGTAATTTCATTGGCTTTTAATTTTTTAATGTTTTTTTGAATATAAATTTCGCTCGGAAAATAGGGCAAAACCAACTTTAATTTGCGGGGAAAAAGATAGGCCAAAGGAAACTTCTTCGTGTGTTCGCCGAAAATAAATGCCGAACTTATAAAACCAGCATATAACTGAATGAGGCCGAATTTTATAAAATGAAATAATTTACCAAAAAAAGAGTAATTTTTAAGCATCCTTTTAGACGGGTACCACTCGGTAATGTCATACAAAACAGGCGCTTTCCGGTATTTCGTATACTCTTTTGTAGCAATCACTGCTAAAGGTTCCGAACAGATAATACAATCTGGCGAAAAACTAGTGCATATATTCCTGAATTTTTCAGTCTTCTCTTTACTAGAAAGCGTCAATATTCCAAATGACTGAATGAGGACACCTTCAATAACGCCTTGAAAATCAGAGCACAGACTACTTACCATAACCTCATGGCCTTGGGACTTTAATTCCTTTGCCTGATGATAAAAAATTCGGTCATCATCATAATTATGGGCCGTAGTTAAAAAAAGTATTTTTGCCATGTATATAAGAAAAATCCAATATTTAGCCTATCCGGAACCTATTTTAAAACCAAGGAATATTGAGAGTAGATTTACGTGAGATCGGTGAATGTCCCAGCCCAACTTCTCCTCAGGGGCAATAGGAAATCGCTTAAAAAAGCAACATAAGTATTTTTAGAAAAATCGAATACTTCGATGTCCGTTGAGATTTCGCCATTCTTCAAACCACTTCGGAAATCCTGTAATTTCATGGTTTTAATTTCTCCGTTTTCCACAAAAGTTGCTTTCATGCGGTCAAATAAACCGAGTTGAAATTCCTGATCAATTCTTTTCATCACAACGCCTAAAGCGTCAATTGAACAGCCCGAGGCCACTTCTATCTCTTCGTCAACACAAATAATGATGAATTGGTTTTTCTCAATTTTAAAGGAAGATGACAATGGTTTCCCATGTGCTGCCCATGTTGCCAAAAAATCATATAATTGCTCGGTAATCACTTTACTTTCTTTCGCTGTAAAAGGTCTGGAAGCCGGATAAATAATTACCCGGTAATCATTGGTTTCTACGATGGTTGATTCTTCAATTTTCATTTTTCTGCTTCTTTTTTAATTCAATAAATCCTAGAACGATCATCATAAGACTTGCTCCCGCACTCCAAAAATTAATTTTTTCGGTATCGAAATCTGCTGACCAAAGGTTAAGCACCAATAAAAATGCACCTGCAGTCATCAAAAAATAAGGAATGTTCTTTCTCATTATAAATCGTCGGCTTCTGCTAAAAGCTCGGCGATATCTTTTACGGAAACTTCCGTATTATTAAAATGTTTCACACCATCAGTCATCATCGTATTACAGAACGGACAACCGGTTGCAATAATATTCGGGCTTTCCCCTAACGCTTCTTCTGTTCTTTCAACGTTGATATCTTTATTTCCTTTTTCAGGTTCTTTAAACATCTGAGCGCCGCCTGCTCCACAGCATAAACCGTTGGATTTACAACGTTTCATTTCCACCAGTTCTGCATCTAATTTTTGCAAAAGCTGTCTTGGTGCTTCATATTCGCCGTTTCCCCGTCCAAGATAACACGGATCGTGGAAGATGATTTTCTTTCCTTTAAAAATACCGCCTTCAATTTTCAGGCGACCTTCTTCCATTAATTTTCTTAAGAATTGAGTGTGATGAAGAACTTCATAATTCCCGCCCAATCCCGGATATTCATTTTTAATGATATTAAAACAGTGCGGACAGGCGGTAACAATTTTCTTTACGCCATACCCGTTCATGATTTCGATATTGGTGTGCGCCATCATCTGAAAGATAAACTCGTTACCGGCACGCTTGGCAGGATCTCCGTTACAGGATTCTTCCTGACCCAATACGGCAAATTCTACCCCGACTTTATGCAAAATTTTACATAATGATTTGGTAACTTTCTTTGCGCGGTCATCAAAACTTCCCATACAGCCTACAAAAAATAGAACCTCTGGCATTTTTCCTTCGGCAGCATAATCTGCCATTGTTTTTATAGTGAAATCCATAATTAGTTTACCCATTTATCAATATAACAATTTACCGATAAATTGTTATGCTGCTACATTATTACATTGTTATTCGCTTGCCCACTTCAGTCGGTCAGCCTGATTGTACTGCCATGGAGCGGCGTTGTTTTCTATATTGGACATCATCTGATTGAGCTCCTGCGGTGCTGCAGATTGCTCCATGACTAGGAATCTCCGCATCTCGATAATAATAGAAAGCGGATCGATCAGAATCGGACAGGCTTCTACACAAGCGTTACAAGTGGTACACGCCCAAACTTCTTCTCGTTGAATATGGTCGTCTAATAACTTCTTACCGTCATCTACGAATTTTCCATTTTTGTTGATGTTTCTGCCCACCTCTTCGATCCGGTCACGGGTATCCATCATAATTTTACGTGGAGACAATTTCTTGCCCGTAATATTTGCCGGACAAACGGCCGTACATCTTCCACATTCTGTACAGGAATAGGCGTTGAGAAGCTGAACCTGTTTTAAATCGAAGATATCGCTGGCGCCAAATTTTTCGGGAACTGCGTTTGGATCTGCATCTGGTGTTGCGGCGTAGGGATCAGCATTGGGATCCATCATTAACTTAATTTCTGCGGTAACAGAATCTAAATTATTAAATTTCCCTTTCGGTTCTAAATTAGCGTACCACGTATTCGGGAAAGCCAAAATAATATGAAGGTGTTTCGAATAATACAGGTAATTCATGAAGAATAGAATCCCTATAAAGTGAAACCACCACGCTCCTCTTTCTGTAAAAATTAAAGCTCCGTCACCAAAGTTCTGAAAAATTGGGCCTAATAAAGTTGAGGAAACCGGAAAACTACCATGAGCAGCGAGAACCTGTCTTTGCTGCAAAACCCAGTCAGAAGAATTCATGGTTAAGAAGGCAACCATTAAGGCAAACTCAATAATCAAAATCCAGTTTGCATCATGTTTCGGCCAACCAAAAAGCTCCTTCATCGTCAATCTTTTGACCCCGTAGAAATTTCTTCTGATAAAAAAAACGACCACCGCAATGATAACAAGAAAAGCTAAAATTTCTAAAGTCGCCGTAAAAGCACCGTATAGAGAATCACCAAAAATACTTGCTAAAAACCGGTGGGTTCCGAAAATCCCATCGACAATTATTTCGAGCAGCTCGATATTGATAATAACAAATCCCACATAAACGATCACGTGAAAAAATCCGGCAATAGGTCTTTTTCCCATTTTACTTTGACCGAGAGCTACTTTTGCCATGGTTTCCCACCGTTTCGATTTCTGGTCAGAGCGGTTGCTTTCTTTACCGAGTTGAATGTTGCGGTAGATTTCCTTCAAACTTTTAAAAAAAAGGCCAAACCCTACAACCAGGGCGATGAAGAAAATAATATTGTCAATATACTGCATATTGAAGGGTTTTAGTCTTTGTTATTTTTCCCGAAAACCGAGAAATTCAAATATCTTTTTGGATTTGCTTTTAAATCTTCTACCAATTTATTCATGTTTTCGGCAGTTTGATTTAGGTTATCGTAAAGTTGCTCATCTTTTGTGAGTTTACCAAGACTTCCTTCACCGTTTTGTATGCCAGAAATAATACCATTCATTTTATCTGCAGTAAGACTTAATTTATCAATGGTATTATTTAATTTTTTCACATCAACTTCATCAGCTACCCGACCATATTTATCGATTGCAGCTTTCGCACTTAAAGTGGCAAGATTGGCGTTGTCCAACACTTTTTGTATGCGCGGATCGCTGTTTGCAAGTAGTGAATTGGTCTGTCTGGATGTTACTTCGAATGCCGCAACGGTTCTATTTAAGTTATTGAGCAATTCCCGGATTTCTGCACGGTTCTGTTCATCAAAAATTTTATTGGCATTATTCGTTAATGAATCCACTCTTTTCAAAACGGTTTGTAACTGGTCTTTTACGGGACCTACCTGAGACGAAATATTGTTCATCATCGATAATTGGAAGCTTCCGGAAAGGGTATCACCATCTTTTGCCATAGGTCTGCCGTACTGCAGATTCAGCCGCATTTCTTTTCCAGACATCAAACCGGGTTCAAAAATCTCTAAAGTCGATTTTTTGGAAAACTCAAAATTATCATCAATTATTACCTTTACCACAAAATGAATTCGGCCGTCTTTTTCGGTAACAGGAATGATCTTGTCAACCTGACCAACTTTCAAACCGTTTATAGACACTGGATTAGAAGCCGCTAACCCCTCAACATTGTCGAACTTGGCATAAAAGATATTATCGGTAGTGAAGAGACTTTTTCCCTTCATAAATTGGAATAAAAATACGAATCCAATAATTGCTAAAATAGCGATAAGGCCTGCTTTTATTTCTTTTGTGAATTTCACTTTTCTTTAAATTTTAGGGAACAAATATAATACATTTTAAATAAACCGCCGACAGAAGCAAGAAAACTGAAAACAAAAAAAAGCGACCTTTTACAGTCGCTTTCATCAATTATTTTATTTATAAAATCACTATTGTGAAACTTTATTATAAATTTCGATTCTATAATCTTTAATTTTTGCGTTGTCTTGTAAGCTTTTCAATAATGCCTGACCGAACTGCTGCGAACTTTGTCTTGCAATAGCTTCAGTCATTTGCTTTAGGTCTCCCGGTTGTTTATTGGTGGTTTCGGATTTTTTCAAAACAACATATACTCCAGTCATTCCTTCAACAGGATTAGAAAGTTTGTTTTTCGCAACTCCAAATGCGGCTCCGGCAACCTTAGGCTCCATTGCTCCATTAACCTGTGGGTTCAGCATATTTACCTGGGCAGATTGTTTGGCTACTCCAAACTGTTTCGCGATTTGATCTAAGTTTGTCGCTTTGGCTGCATTGATTTTATCAGAAATCTGGTTGGCCATCAATTTGTTTTTCACAATCGGTTCGATTTGCTCTCTTACCGCTTCCGGATTTGCTGTTCCCGCATCCTGGATTCCATTTACATAAGCAATAACCTTATCACCTGTTCCATCAACCGTAAAAATATCGGTATCTCCTTTTTCTCTTTTCTTATTAAAAGCCCAAGCGATGATTTCCTCATCTTTGTCTGTTCCTAAGCCAGGAAGTTGTCCCTGAAATCTTCCAACTTCTGTCGGATTAGAGAAGTTATAATTGTTTTTCTTCGCAATGTTTGCAAAATCATTGAAGCTTTTTCCCTGAACCTGCTGGATAAATTTGGTCGCTTTCGTATAGACTTCATTTTCCGTTTTGTCAGAAGCTTTAATCGCTTTTACTAAGTTAGCCACTTTATAAGTCATGGCACCTGATTTCTTATCTTCGATATTGATGATATGGTAACCGTACTGCGTTTCTACAACCGAAGTTGCGCCTTTTCCGTTGGTCGCCAGGAAATGTAAATATTCTGGAACGAATGGTGTAGCAGGTGTAGTCCAGCCTACGCTACCTCCCTGTGCTGCAGAACCCGGATCGGAAGAATATTTTAAGAATTCTGTAAACTTGGATGGATCCGCTTTCACAACAGCACCAATTGAATCGGCCAATTTCTTAGCCTGCTCTTTGGTTCTCGTTGCATCTCCGCCTGCCTGATTTCCTTTATAGCTAACCAAAATATGACGGGACAATGTAGAATCTGATGGTTTTTTATCTAACAGTTTAGAAACCACATAGAAATTCTGTTCTTTGTAAGGTCCGAAAGTTGCGCCAACACTCGCAGTTGCAACCTTGTCTCTAATCGGCATCGGCAACTGATCTTTCGAGAAGTAGCTTGGGTTAAATGGCAAATCAGAATTCAAAGCAATAAACATGGAATCGTTTTTTGTGTTTTGAAAACTTTCTTTTCCGCTCAGGTCATTTCCTTCTGTAAATAATTTATTGATATCTGCCTCGGTAGCTGCATCATCCTGCGCACTGGGTGCAGCCGGAAAATATACAAGACCTAAATTTCTACTCGCCTCTCTCTTGAACAGGATCGGATGTTTCTTGATATAATCAGCCAGATCATTGGTCGTTACTTTAACCGGATTTTTTTTAGCATATTCCGCATAGTCCACTTTTACAAAATCGATGTCTGCAAGTTGATCTCTTTGCTTCATGATTTCCTCTGCTTCTTTTTTGCTTGCGGTAATCCCGGTAGTAACGTTAGCGAAAAGTTGTCTCGCCATCATTCTGTACTCGATCGATTTTCTCGTTTTCAACCAGTTATTATATGCTTCAAGGTTGGTTCCTTTCATTTGCTCTACCTGACCTTTGATCTCCTGAACTTTGAAATTACCTTTCTCGTCAAACAATTCTTTATTCTGTGCAAACATAGGATCAAACTGCAGTTGATTCCAGAACATATCTTCTGTTAAAGTCAAACCCATTTTTTCAAACTGTTGCTTGATAAGTTTAGACTGTACCAGCAATTGCCAAGCCTGCTCTTCCAAACCTTTTGTAGGCTGGCCTTGCTGTTGTGCTTGCTGCTGAAGCATAAAAAGTTGATCATCGAAATCTTCTTTAGAAATCTCTTCACCGTTTACTTTACCGTAAACACCTGGCTCTGCGCCAAATAACTTTTCAAGACTATCCGGATTAACCACGAAAGCCAACATTGCTACTGCAATAATTCCCATCAAAAGCCAGGGTCTGTTTCTTATTTGTCCTAAAATTGCCATCTTTTTTGTATAATTTTATCAGTTTGCGAAAATACACATTTTTAACAGATTAGAAAAAAAATTGCACACTTATTTAAAACTGTCTGTAAAGTGGCGGTAATTTTGTCTAAATTTTTGCTTGGCATAATGCTTGTCAATTTATGCAAACCTTTTTAATACCCGCACATATAAGACAAATACGGGTAATCACCTTTAATTATTTATAAAAAATGACAATTTGTCATTCCATAATATTATGACAGAATTTGAAGACATCAACTTTGATGAAATTTTAGACGACGCTTTCGGTATTATATCAGAAGGAATTAACATTACCGATATGTTGGATACAGAAGAAAACAGTGAACAAACCGTATTTCCAATCCTTCCGGTAAGGAACATGGTGATGTTTCCTAAAGTAATTATTCCCATTACCGCAGGGAGAGAAATGTCCATTAAACTGTTAGAAGAAGCACAGCGAAACAATGAGTTCATAGGTATTCTCACTCAAAACAATTCCGGTATTGAAAATCCTACCACCGGTGATTTATTTCAAGTGGGAACATTGGCGAAAATCCTTAAGATCATTAAACTTCCTGAAGGCAATATCACCGCCATAACCAGAGGTTTCCAAAGATTTAAAATAAAAGAATTCACCGGAACAAAACCGTATTTTACCGCAGAAATAACCAAACTCAAAGACACTTCCAGCAAGAAAAAAGAAGAGTATGAAGCGTTATTGGATAACATAAAAGACTTGGCACTCAAAATAATCGACATCGATCCAAACATTCCGAACGGCGCCAATTTCGCGATTAAAAACATTTCCAATAATGAAGATCTTCTGAACTTCGTTTGTTCCAACGCTAATTTTTCACCAGATCAAAAGCAGAAATTGCTGGAAGAAAAAAGCCTGATGATCCGTGCTGAAAAGTGCTACACTCTGATGCATGATGAATATCGAAAACTTGAACTGCGAAGCCAGATTCACAATAAAACTTCCAAAGACCTCGACAAACAGCAACGGGAGTATTTCCTGAATCAACAAATCAGAACCATTCAGGATGAATTGGGCGGCGGTCCCGAATCTGATGTCGATGAACTTTTGGAAAAAGCCAAAAAAGTAAGATGGAACGACGAAGTTGAGGAACATTTCAAAAAAGAAATCAACCGGCTGCAAAGACAAAATCCGAATTCTCCGGATTATAACGTTCAAAGGAACTACCTGGATTTCTTCACAGAATTACCTTGGGAAAAATACTCAAAAGACGTTTTTGACATTATTAAGGCCGAAAAAGTTTTAGACAAAGCCCATTATGGTTTAGAAGATATTAAAAAGAGAATTTTAGAACACATGGCGGTTCTGAAACTCAAAAACAATATGAAATCGCCGATTCTCTGTTTAGTTGGCCCTCCGGGAGTTGGGAAAACGTCATTGGGAAAATCGATTGCAGATGCTTTGGGCAGAAAATATGTGCGGGTTTCCCTGGGCGGACTGCATGACGAATCTGAAATCCGTGGCCACCGCAAAACCTATATCGGTGCGATGGCAGGGCGAATTCTTCAATCCATTAAAAAAGCAGGAACCTCCAATCCTGTAATTGTTTTGGATGAAATCGATAAAATCGGACAGGGAATTCATGGCGATCCAAGTTCTGCATTATTAGAAGTTTTGGATCCGGAACAAAACAATTCGTTCTATGATAATTTTCTAGAAATGGGTTACGACTTATCGAAAGTGATGTTTATTGCGACTGCAAACTCTCTTTCCACCGTTCAAAGACCACTTCTTGACCGAATGGAAATTATCGAAATCGCGGGTTATACTTTAGAAGAAAAAGTAGAAATCGCCAAACGACATCTCATTAAAAAACAGCAGGAAGAAAATGGTCTAAATGCAAAATCATTCAAACTTGGCAACGCGGAACTGAAACATATTATCGATGCGCACACTTCAGAAAGCGGCGTTCGTGGTTTAGAAAAACAAATCGCTTCCATTGCGAGATGGGTCGCTTTGCAAACTGCGATGGAAAAAGAATATGATCCGAAAATAACCATAGAAAAAGTGGACGAAATCTTAGGGGTTCCCCGTCCTAAAAGTCTGTCAGAAATTACCGGAGTTCCGGGTGTTGTCACCGGTTTAGCCTGGACTCAGGTTGGTGGCGACATCCTCTTCATCGAAAGTATTCTGAGTGAAGGAAAAGGAAACCTGACCATGACCGGAAATCTTGGAAATGTGATGAAAGAATCTGCCACGATCGCGCTTGAATATATTAAAGCAAAACACGACGAATTGGGAATTTCTTCAGAAGATATCCAGAAAAACAACATTCACGTTCACGTCCCGGAAGGCGCAACACCAAAAGACGGACCGTCTGCCGGAATCGCAATGCTGACTTCGATTGTGTCGAGTTTTAAGAATAAGAAAGTCAAATCACATTTGGCGATGACCGGCGAAATTACCTTGCGTGGAAAAGTACTTCCTGTGGGCGGAATCAAGGAGAAACTTCTTGCCGCGGCAAGAGCCGGCATCAAAGAAATCATTCTTTGTGAAGCCAATAGAAAGGATGTAGAGGAAATCAAAAAAGATTACCTTAAAAATCTGAAAATCAATTATGTACAGCGAATGAGCGAAGTCATTGATCTGGCCATTGAAAAATAGAAAAACAGAAAACGCTTCAATTTATTTTGAAGCGTTTTTTTATAAAAAAAAGAAAATTTGTCGTTATTTTGTGATATGAAAGATATTAAACTCCCTTTTATTGCTAAATTAGCCTTGGTACTCATCAGTATTTTGGCTTTAGGATATTTGGCCAAAATCGGCAAAGGCGTTTTAGCACCCCTCTTTTTCGCTATTTTAATGGCGTTGTTATTTCTTCCTTTTGCCAATTTTCTGGAGAGAAAACTAAAGTTCTCAAGAACAGTTTCTACCTTTTCATCGCTTTTGATCATGTTGCTTTTTTTGACAGGATTAATCTATTTTTTCTCCACGCAATTAAGCGATTTTGTCAATGATTTTCCCATTTTGAAAGAGCAGGTTACAAGGTCATTTAATGAATTGCAAATCTGGGTTTCCCAAACTTTCCATCTCAATTTTGCCAAACAAATGAGCTATATCAATCAGGCATTAGATAAATTGCTTTCTTCTACAGGACTCATTTTAGGCTTCACCGTTTCGATGTTTTCATCGACGATGGCGTTTTTTCTTTTCAGTGCCTTATTTTTCATCTTCATCCTGAATTACCGGCGTGTTTTATACCAGTTCATTATATCTATCTTTCAAAGCCAACATTTTAAGAAAGTAAATGAAGGAATTGTTGAAATTCAGAAAATCATCAAAAATTATATTTCTGGATTATTTATTCAGATTATTATAGTCAGCAGTTTAACGAGTATTTTGCTTTCCGTTTTAGGAGTAAAATATGCCATCCTTTTAGGCGTTTTAAGCGGCTTGCTGAATGTAATACCTTACATCGGCATCCTATTCTCCTGTTTAATCGCATGTGTGATCTCTTTTGCAACCGGTGGAACTCATATCCTTTTTGTCCTGATAGGTTACGTAGTCATCCATTTGATAGACGGGAATATAACCCTGCCTTTGGTGGTAGGTTCAAAAGTAAAAATCAATGCCCTGTTTACTTTTATCGGCCTTTTAATCGGTGAGGAATTGTGGGGGATTTCCGGTATGTTTTTGAGTATTCCTTTTTTAGCAATTTTGAAAATTATTTTCGAAAGAGTTGAAGGCTTAGAACCTTGGGGCAGAGTTTTAGGGGAAGAAACGAAAGTAAAAAAAGCGCGTAAAAAATACAAAATAACTAAAAATATTACTTTGGAAGAAAAGGAATAGTCTAAAAATCTGTTTATTAAGCTATTGTATTTTAAAATTGATTATTTGTAACTCCAGGAAATAATTCAAAAATCTCAGTTTTGCTTGATTTAAATCCAAATTTTAAAAAGCGGTGATTGCGGCGAAAGATTGACAGAACCTACTTCTATAAAAAGATTAATTACAGACAAAATAAGTTTTTGAAACCCACAAGCCTTACTCTCCTTATATTTCTTGGAGGTTTTATTTTTCCGTAAATTTGCGATTATTTTTAAAACATCAAAGTTTAAAATCTCTAATTTAAAATCTCTCAAATGTTACCCAAAATAAATCCTACCCACACCACAGCCTGGAAAAACCTCCACGAACATTTTGCTCAAAACGATTTCGATCTGCGCACTCTTTTTCGACATAATCCTGAACGTTTTCAGCAGTTTTCGGTTAAAAGAGAAGATTACCTTTTCGATTTTTCTAAAAATTTAATCGATCAGAAAACCTTTGATCTTTTACAAAGTCTGGCAGCAGAATGTGATTTAAAATCCGCAATCGAAGCCATGTTTTCCGGTGAAAAAATAAATGAGACCGAAGGACGGGCAGTTCTTCACACCGCATTACGGGATTTTTCAGACAAAGAGATTTTAGTGGATGGAGAAAATATAAAACCGGCGATCAAAAGAGTTTTAGACCAGATGAAAAACTTCTCCGGGAACGTTATTTCCGGCGAACACAAAGGTTTTTCAGGAAAAGAAATTACCGATGTCGTGAATATCGGAATCGGCGGCTCAGATTTGGGACCGGTGATGGTTTGTTCAGCATTAAAGCATTTTAAAACAAGATTGAATGTTCATTTTGTTTCGAATGTTGATGGAAATCACATCGCAGAAGTTTTGAAAAATTTAGATCCGGAAACCACGCTTTTCATCATCGCTTCTAAAACTTTTACGACTCAGGAAACGATGACCAATGCAGAATCTGCGAAATCATGGTTTTTGAAATCGGGAAAACAGGACGAGGTTGCGAAACATTTCGTGGCACTTTCTACCAATATCGAAGCCGTGAAAAATTTCGGGATCGCCGAAGAAAACATTTTCGAATTCTGGGACTGGGTTGGCGGAAGATATTCACTCTGGAGTGCGATTGGCTTAAGCATCGTACTTTCGGTAGGTTACGAAAATTTCGAACAGCTATTAATGGGAGCGAATGAAACCGACATTCATTTTCAAACCGCAGATTTTAAAGAAAATGTTCCGGTATTAATGGGACTTCTCGGAATTTGGTACCGTAATTTCTTCGATGCCGGAACGTATGCGATACTGCCATACTCTCAATATTTAGATCGTTTTGCGGCATATCTTCAACAGGGAGATATGGAAAGTAATGGAAAATGTGTAGACAGAAATGGTGAATTTGTAGAATATGAAACCGGCCCTATTATTTGGGGAGAACCAGGCACCAACGGTCAACACGCTTTTTACCAGTTGATTCATCAGGGAACAGAATTGATTCCGGCTGATTTTATTGCTTATGCAAAATCATGCAATGTGGTTTCTGACCATCAGGAAAAATTATTAGCAAACTTTTTTGCCCAGACAGAAGCATTAGCTTTCGGAAAAACCGAAGAAGAAGCAAGAACAGAATTAGAAAAATCAGGCATTTCGGAAGAAGAAATTCACAGGTTGGTCAACTACAAAGTCTTCCACGGAAACACGCCAACCAACTCATTAATTATCAATGAACTAACCCCATTTTCACTGGGACAGCTGATCGCCTTATATGAACATAAAATATTTGTTCAGGGCGTGATTTGGAATATCTTTAGTTTTGACCAGTTCGGCGTAGAATTAGGGAAAGTTTTGGCAGGGAAAATTTTATCTGAATTAAAGAATAATGAACCTGTTACCACTCATGATTCCTCTACAAATGGTTTGATCAAATATTTCAACGAGAAAAAGTAAATCTAAAATAAATCTAAAGTAAAAACGAAATGGCACAAATTCTCGATGGACTGAAAGTCTCCAAAGAAATAAAAGAAGAAATACGCATGGATGTTGACAAAATTGTTCAACACAATAGACGTCCGCCACATTTGGTAGCGATTCTGGTTGGGAAAAACGGCGCAAGCATGACTTATGTGAATAACAAAATCAAAGATTGCAAAGAAGTTGGTTTCAAATCTTCCCTAATCGATTTTCCAAGCACGGTGTCCGAAGCGGAACTTTTGGAAAAAATCGATGAACTCAATAAGTCGAAAGAGGTGGATGGATTTATCGTTCAGCTCCCTTTACCAAAACAAATTGATCAGGAAAAAATCATCATGGCAATCGATCCAAGGAAAGATGTAGATGGCTTCCACCCGGAAAATTTCGGAAAAATGGCTTTGGAAATGGACACCTTTTTACCCGCAACTCCATTTGGAATTTTGACTTTATTAGAAAGATATCATATCGACACCAAAGCCAAACACTGCGTGGTAATCGGCAGAAGCAGGATCGTAGGAAAACCGATGAGTATCCTGATGGGAAGAAAAGATTTCCCCGGAAATTCTACGGTCACCCTTACGCATTCTTACACTCCTCATATCGAAGAATTCACCAAAAAAGCAGACATTATCATTACCGCTTTGGGCGATCCCAATTTCTTAAAAGCAGATATGATTAAAGAAGGCGCAATCATCATCGATGTAGGAATTACCCGCGTTGAAGATCAATCTGAAAAAGGATACAAACTGGTGGGCGATGTAGATTTTGAAAGTTGCAAAGAAAAAGCGAGTTGGATCACTCCCGTGCCAGGCGGAGTGGGTCCTATGACACGGGCCATGTTGATGAAAAACACCATTTTGGCTTATAAAACCTCAGTATATAATGATTAAAAAAGAAGAAAATATTTTATTGGAACAAGGTAAAATGCTCCCCGTGATGGAGCATTTTTACACTTTACAGGGCGAAGGCGCCCATACCGGAAAAGCCGCCTATTTCATCAGACTGGGAGGCTGCGATGTCGGCTGTCACTGGTGTGACGTGAAAGAAAGCTGGGATCCCAATTTGCACCCTTTGATGGATACTGTAGAAATTGCAGAAACTGCAGCGGGTTTTTGTAAAACCATCGTTTTAACCGGTGGCGAGCCTTTAATGTGGAATCTGGAAATCTTAACCAACAGACTGAAAGAACTTGGTTGTGAAATTCATATCGAAACTTCCGGGGCGTATGAAATGAGTGGGACGCTTGATTGGATTACCCTTTCACCAAAGAAAACAGGCTTACCAAAACCAGCAATTTATGTTAAAGCCAATGAGTTGAAGATGATTATTTTCAATAATAATGATTTAAAATTTGCGGAAGAACAGGCAGCGAAAGTTTCGGCAAACTGCGTTCTCTATCTTCAAAGTGAATGGAGCAAAAGAGATGAAATATATCCGAAAATTACCGATTTTATCCTGGCAAATCCAAGATGGCAGGCATCGGTACAAACACATAAATATTTGAATATTCCATAAATTACATTAGATTTACTTCTAATTAAAAGGCTATATGCAAAGAATCCGATACTCCAGATACTTCAGAACCGGCTTTATTCTTCTTGACGTCTTGGTGATAGCGGCAGTTTTTGTCTATTTTTTTCTGCGGAATAATGATCACCTTTTTTCAGAAGAAACTTCGGAGCAAAATATATTATCGATTATCCTGCTGATTTTTTACTGGATTTTACTCAGCAGCAGAACAAAATTATACTCCGTTGCCAGAAATATTACCTACACTCTTTATTTGGAAAGATTTGTTACCCATATCTTTATTTTCATTTTCGGCGTTATTTTATTGGCAAAAGTTAGCAATAATGAATTTCTGAAGCAAGACCGGTTTTTACTGGGGTTATGTCTGTTTCTTATTCTGCTCATCATCAAATCCACCCTGTTTTTTGCTTTAAAATACATTAGAACTTTAGGTCTTAACTATCGGAATATAATGTTTCTGTCAAGTGATTCATCGTCAGAAATATTAAAAAATATTTTAACAGAACGAAAAGATTATGGATTCAAAATTTATGATTATCCGGCAGATGACCGGTTTAATTTTGAAAAACTCGCAGCATTCTGGAAAGAAAATGGAATACACACCATGTATATTTCTACTGAATTCAAAAAGTACAATAAAAAACAGGAAGCAGAAGTTCATGGTTTAGCAGAAAGCCACAAAGTACGGATCTCGCTAATTCCCAGCATCATAGAAAACAACTTCTTTCAATATGATTTGGAATATACGGAAACCCAGCCTATATTGGTACGGTCTAAATTTCCTTTGGATTATTTAACGAATGTTGTTTTGAAGCGGACATTCGATCTCCTGTTTTCAGTTTTAATATTGGTATTTATAGGCTCATGGCTGTTTCCGATTATCGCGATATTAATTAAACTGGATGGTAAAGGCCCCGTCTTTTTTGTCCAAAAAAGATATGGCTTTCATGATGAAGTTTTTAATTGTATAAAGTTCCGTACCATGCATATCAACAGTGAATGCACGACTAAAACAACGGAAGAAAATGATCGCCGGATCACAAGAATCGGCAAATTTCTCCGAAAGACCAGTTTAGATGAAATGCCGCAATTTCTGAATGTTTTAAAAGGTGAAATGTCAGTCGTAGGGCCGAGACCGCACATGCTTTTGATCGATGATTTTTACAAATTAAAAATTGGCCGTTACTCCATAAGAAGTTTGGTGAGACCTGGAGTAACAGGCATGGCTCAGGTAAACGGGTTGCGCGGCGACACGGGAAATATGGATCTTAAAATGCAAAAAAGAATTCTAGCAGATGCGTTTTACGTAAAAAACTGGACGTTAAGTTTAGACTTGGTTATTATTTTGAAAACGATTTTTTTAGTCGTCGGCGGAGATAAGAATGCCAATTAAAACCCTATTAAAAAATAAAAAACACTAATTTTGCAACATGTTAAAAAATCTGTTGAGCCAAGTTGGCGCATATTTCTTTCTCTTATCGAAAACATTAAAAAAGCCACAAAAGGCTTCGATATTTGGTAAATTATTCATGCGTGAGATTTATGATCTGGGAGTTAATTCGTTCGGCTTAGTACTCTTTACTTCCACTTTCGTGGGAGCAGTTGTAGCTATTCAAATGTTCAATAACTTCAATGCATCGTCATTTCCGATCCCCAACTCTTTTATTGGTTATGCAACCAAAGTTGTTCTGATATTAGAATTTGCACCAACTATTATATCTGTTATTCTTGCCGGTAAAGTAGGGTCCTACATTGCATCAAGTATCGGAACAATGCGTGTTACCGAGCAAATTGATGCTTTAGATATTATGGGAGTTAATTCTCCTAACTTTCTGATTTTACCTAAAGTTTTAGCCAGTGTCATTTTTAATCCTTTACTCATTGCAATCAGTATTGTTTTTGGAATTTGGGGCGGATATCTGGCGGGAACTGCTACAGGAAGCTGGAGTAAAGCAGATTATATCACCGGAATCCAAATGTATATGCCACAACATTTTATATGGTATGCCTTTTTCAAAACAGCCGTATTTGCTTTTTTAATTGCAACAATTCCTGCTTATTTTGGTTATAATGTAAAAGGCGGCTCGCTGGAAGTTGGCCGCGCAAGTACACAGGCTGTAGTTTGGACCATTGTCGCCATTATTATTATGAACTTAATATTAACTCAAATGTTCCTCAGCTGATGATAGAAGTAAAAGATTTAAAGAAACGTTTTGATCAGGTAGAAGTATTAAAAGGAATTACGACAACCTTTGAAACAGGCAAAGTAAACCTCATCATCGGTCAGAGTGGCTCTGGAAAAACAGTATTTCTAAAGAGTTTGCTTAATGTTTACCAACCAACTTCCGGTGAAATATTATTTGACGGCAGAAACATCAATAATATGTCACGGGACGAAAAACAGCAGCTTCGTTCTGAAATAGGAACCGTCTTTCAGGGAAGCGCACTTTTCGATTCGATGACAGTGGAAGAGAATATTACTTTCCCTTTGGATATGTTTACCAATCTGACTTTCAGAGAAAAGAAAAGAAGAGTTTTCGACGTGATTGGCCGTGTCCATCTGGAAAAAGCCAATCGTAAATATCCATCGGAGATTTCTGGAGGAATGCAAAAAAGAGTTGCCATCGCAAGAGCAATTGTCAACAACCCGAAATATCTTTTTTGCGATGAACCAAACTCTGGTTTGGATCCCTATACTTCAAATATTATTGATGATCTACTTTTGGAAATCACTAAAGAATATAACACTACAACCATCATTAATTCCCACGACATGAACTCGGTGATGACGATTGGCGAGAAAATTGTATATCTCCGTCTTGGGATAAAGGAATGGGAAGGTAACAAAGACATCCTGATCAATGCAGGCAATAAAAACCTTATCGATTTCGTTTATTCATCAGAGTTATTTAAGGAATTACGCGAGTATTTCTTAGAGACCAAAAAAACCTCAATAGATAATATAATAACAAAACCCCATTCTAATGAATAAATTATTCAGTTTCGTTCTAATTGGTGCAAGTGTTCTGGGTTCTGCACAGATTAAATTTGCAGCAAAAGCCAACTTACTTTTCAAAACCGACAGTCCTTCCTGGGAAAGCATAAAAGGCAGCGCTGTACAGGCCTACAACGATTCAGGAAAAAACAGTGCCGGCTTTAATGTTGGTCTTTCCGCGAAAGTTAATTTACCAGCGTCACTATTTTTAATGCCGGAAATTTATTACACTACTTTTAAATCAGAATTTGATGTTCCCACAGAAAACACCACTATAGAAGCAAAAAGCAATCGTGTGGATGTACCTGTCCTTTTGGGATATAAGCTTTTAGGAGACAACTTAGGAGTATTTATTGGTCCGGTTGCATCTTATAATCTTTCTACAGATAATCAGTTCAAAGACTTTAAAGAAAATGCCACCAAAGATTTCACAGTAGGATATCAGTTTGGAGCACAGGTTCAACTTCAAAAACTGATTGTGAATGCGAGATATGAAGGTGCTTTCAGCAGCGATCAAAGAAATTTCATTAATAACAATACCAATGAAACGATTCGTTATGACAGCCGACCAAGTTTGTTTATGGTAGGTTTAGGGTATGAGTTTTAAGAAAAACCAAACTTTAAGAAAAAAAAGAATCCTCTGAATTAGTAATTCGGAGGATTTTGGTTTTCTTCTGTTGTTGTATAGGTTACCGTCTGTTGCCTTGCCAATTCAGCCGCCTGCTTTTCAAGATCTTCTTTTTCTTTCCGTAGCTGTTTTAATTCTCTCCGCTTTTCTTCCTGTTTTAATGCGGTTCCCTTGCTGATATAACCGACAATTCCTCCGATTATTAAACCAATTCCAATTCCTGCAAGAATACCCATTAAATTAGTGGGCTCAAAAAGCTTAACCGCAGAAAACTGCGGCGTAATATAATACAGCAAAAAAGCTAAACCCAGTAAAAGAAATCCTATAAATGTTAAATTTTTCATGTCGGTATAAATTAAAAAACCTTTCCAAATTTAAGAAATTTTCGGAAAGGTTTACTATAAATTTAATTAAGTGTTAGATTTTGCCGCCAGCAGCTGCATAATATTGCAGGGCTTTTGACATGTGTTTTTCTAAATCTGCTCTTCTGGTATCTGGATTAGGGTGAGTTGACAAAAACTCCGGAGGTCTGTTTCCTGTAGAAGCCGCCTCCATTCTTTGCCAGAAAGGTTGCGCTTCTCTCGGATCATAGCCAGCCATACTCATTAAATAAAGTCCCATTTCATCAGCTTCTAGCTCCTGGCTTCTTCCGTATTTCAATAAAGCAACCTGAGCACCGAGTGGATAAGCCTGTTGGAAAATTGACGCTAGCTGCCCATTGGAAATAGTACTTCCTAAAATGGCGCCGCCATATTCTGCGATCATGGCTTGTGAAATTCTTTCATTTCCGTGGCCAGCAAGTGCGTGAGAAATTTCATGACCTAAGACCACCGCTAAACCAGTATCAGTTTTAGTAATAGGTAAAATACCCGTATATACTGCTACTTTACCACCAGGCATACACCAGGCGTTAACTTGTTTATCGTCGAGTAAATTAAATTCCCATTGGTAATTCGCAAGATCTGCTTCTCTGCCAATTCCCCGATAATAATTGTTTGCGGCGTTCTTAATCCTTAAGCCTACATTCTGTACGCTCTTTGCCTGAGTCGTTCCTGAAATAACTTTTGCCTGAGACAGCGCCTGCTTGTATTGCTGCAGAGCCATCGCAGAAATCTCCTGATTATTGGCCAATTGCAAAGATTTACGCCCCGTGATTGGGTTGGTGGTACACGCAATCATCATGGCAGATACAACACCTATTCCTAGTATTTTGTTAATGTTTTTCATAGTAGTCTAAATTGATTTTAAAGGATTAAACAATTTTTATTCCAAATCATGAGTTAGTAGTTAATATTGCATAATTTTTGTACATTTATAAAAAAATCACATGAAAAATCTACCCAAAATACTGATTGCTCTTTTGACGATTACTTTAGTATTATCATGCAGTTCCCAGAATAATATCCCATCGGCAAACACAAGCGCTCTTTTACAATCCAATGAATTTACTTTTGTAGCTGAGCATGCCAACCCTAATAACGCAGACGTTATTAATGTTTTAAATTCGCTTCCCAATGGTTCCTCCCGAATGCTCAATTTAGATTCCGGTTACACCATTGAAATCAGAAAAGATAAAATAGATGTGACCCTGCCTTACTTCGGACGAATGTACACTCCAAACATAGATCCCAGTAAAAACTCCTACAGGTTTACGTCAAAGGATTTTACAATTACTAAAAAAGAAGGTAAAAAAGGAAGTTCTGTTTTTAACATCATCGCCAAGGATCAACAAAACATTATTACATTTAATATGGAAGTATTCAAGAATGGGAAAACTTATGTATCTGTAGACTCCAATGACAGACAACCGATTTCCTATGATGGATATATTACTGCGAATTCGACCACAAAAAATTAATTTACCGGCCTATTAATTTCTCGACAAAAATTTTCGCTTCTGTACTTGGATTTGATTTCAATTCAGAAGCATTTTTTTTATGCTCTTCGTAAAAGTTTTCTGTCGGTTTATCCGATTTTGTTTTTTGCAGAATATATTCCTGCACCCAGTAGTCAAAGCGTTTCTCCGCTTGTTTTTTTCGGGTCTCCTCAAAAGAATGATTTGAAATTTTCAAATCAATAAACTCCTGAATCTTTTCATAAACTTCTTCCAAACCAGTATTATTCAAAGCAGAACCGAGCAGAACCGGAACTTTCCAGTTTTTTTCTTTTGACGGCAAGAAATGGAGCGCGCGCATTAATTCTACTTTTGTATTTTTAGCTTTAAGACGGTTATCTTCCTCAACTTTATTAATGAAAATAAGATCGACCATTTCCATAATTCCACGTTTGATTCCCTGGAGTTCATCGCCACCGCCAATAATTTTTAAAAATAAAAAAACATCGGTAATATCAGAAACCAAAACTTCACTTTGTCCAACGCCTACAGTTTCAATTAAAATAAAATCATAACCTGCAGCTTCACAAATCAACATGCTTTCAAAAGTCGCATTGGCTACTCCACCCAAAAATCCCGAAGTGGGACTCGGCCGGATGAAGGCATTCCTTTCTCTGGCCAACTCTTCCATTCTGGTTTTATCACCCAAAATAGATCCTTTGTTTAATGACGAACTCGGATCAATCGCTAAGACCGCTACTTTTTTCCCGTGTTGAATGGCCAACTTCCCAAAACTTTCAATGAAGGTCGATTTTCCCGCACCGGGAACTCCTGTAATTCCGATTCTGACTGATTTTCCAGTAAAAGGCAATATTTCTTTTAAAAGTTCCTCTGCTTGCGCGCGGTGTTCCTCTTTTTTACTTTCCACCAACGTGATTGCTTTTCCGAGCAATCGTTTGTCGCCGGACTGTATTCCTTTTATCAGGTCTTGGTTAGAAGGAGTTTTCATTGAGTCAAAAATACAATACTTTTACGAAATAAATTCTGTAATGCCCAAAAGAAGCAGCCGGGAACTATTTTAATTAAATGTGAATACCAATAAGAAAACATGCGTTGTAATAACGCATATCCGATTTCAGATAAAAGTTATCATTTATTGCCATTGCCTTAATTTTCTACGACTGAAACAAATCTAAGAAGAAATTTACTTATTTTTGAAATGAATTAATATTAAATTAATAAAATGAAAAACCAAAAACGAAGCAGAAACCAGACCGCTCACAACTTATTAATCGCTGTATTTGGTGCGGCAGGATTAATGGCCTCCTGTAGTCCAAAATCCGCAGTTAAAGGAACAAAAGTGATGACCGCGGAATATCTCTCACAAGGCAAAGTTATTTTCGATAATTCTTGCGGAAAATGCCATGACTTGCCCAACCCAAAAGATCATTCTGCCCAGAACTGGGTAGGAATTATGAATTCGATGGCTCCGAAAGCAAAGCTGAATGACACACAACATCAAATGGTGTACGACTATATCGTATCTGTAAAATAGAAATAATTTTTGAATGATTAAACCTGAAATCAGCTGGACCGACTTTGAAAAGATTGATTTAAGAACTGGAACAATCGTTTCCGTTTCGGATTTTCCAGGTGCAAAAAATCCTGCCTATCAATTGGAAATCGATTTTGGCAATTTAGGAATTAAAAAATCTTCAGCTCAGATCACAGAATTATATACAAAAGAAGACCTCCTCGGAAAGCAAATTATCGCCGTGGTCAATTTTCCTAAAAAGCAAATTGCCAACTTTTTCAGCGAATGTTTGGTCCTGGGAGTTTATGGCGACAATAAAGAAGTGACGGTTCTCACCTCCACATTACCCGTGAAAAACGGTTTGCAAATTGGCTGAAAGCTTAAAAACTAAAATTATGATTCAAAACATCCCGTTAGAAAAAGTATTATTTCTGGATATTGAGACCGTTCCGCAATTTGGAAACTGGGAAGATTTAGATGAAACCGACCAATATCATTGGGATAAAAAAACAAAATTCCAGCGGAAAGAAGAATTTACCGCAGAAGAATATTACCGCGAAAGGGGCGGAATTATGGCAGAATTCGGTAAAATAATCTGTATTTCTGTGGGGATCGTAGAAAAATCCGGCAAGCTGATGGTAAAGAGCTTTTACGGTGATGATGAAAAAAAATTACTGGAAGAATTCGGCGAAATTTTTAACAGACCAAAACTGCGCGACGTCATTCTTTGTGCGCACAACGGAAAAGAGTTTGACTTTCCATGGATTGCCAGAAGGTTTTTGATCAATGGAATGCAGCCGCCGGTTCCCCTTCAGATGTTCGGGAAAAAACCGTGGGAAATCCCTCATCTCGACACCATGGAACTTTGGAAATTCGGCGACTATAAATCATTTATCTCACTGGAATTACTGGCGCATCTCTTCGGAATCCCAACACCGAAAGACGATATCGACGGTTCAATGGTGGCATCAATTTACCATATAGAGAAAGACTTATTTAGAATCGTTACATATTGTGAGAAAGATGTCTTAACTTTGGCAAATGTTTTTCGGCGCATGCGCCAGGAAGACCTTTTAGAAAAAAGTGAAAATTAAATGTTCCCAAAATAAATGAAATATACAGACGACAAAATTGCCGAAATCGGTGAAAATATTATTACAGCCCTAAAAACAGTTTACGATCCAGAAATCCCTGTCGACATTTATGAATTAGGATTAATTTATGATGTACAAATTTCTGATGAAGGTAAAGTAAAAGTAATTATGACTTTGACAACACCCAATTGCCCGGTGGCAGAAAGCTTACCTGCAGAGGTCAGAGAGCGCGTCACCGAAGTGGAAGATGTGACAGAAGTCGATTTGGAACTCACCTTTGAACCTTCCTGGAACAAAGACATGATGAGCGAAGAAGCCCGGTTCGAATTGGGAATGATTTAAAATAAATGCCGGAAATTTCCGGCATTCGTTATTTAAGGATTTATCCTTCAAACTCAAACATCACTGTTTTCTGAACATTGGGATGTATGGATAGTGCTACAGGACAGTTCAGTGCTGTTTCTTCTATAAATTTCTTTTCTTTATCCGTAAACTTTCCAGGAATTCTCACGATACAGAAAATCGTCCCTATTCTCTTCGGTTCGGGATGGGTTGATTTTTTCAACTCACAGGTGGCTCCGGTGATGAAGATTCCTCTGGGCTCGCCCAAAACCGCCACCGCCATTAACATCGACTGGCCGTAAGATATTCCGAAAATATCAGAAGGGGAAAATAATTCTGAAGTACCGCCTTCTCTTAATGGAGCGCAGGTTTCAATGGTAGCACCCGATTTCTCATGTTGCGAAACTATTTTAAAGTCGCCCAAATAGGTAATTGTTGAAGTCATAATCTGTGTTATTTTGATATAAAGATAACAAAAGTTTTATCACAAACTATAATTTATAACCTGCTATTAATCAGATATTAAAAACAAATACTTTTTTATATATTCTGTCTTTTTCGAAATGACAAAATCCAGAAACAGACTATGCTGAGTAATTAAAACTGACTGTTTTTTTTACCTCAGAACTCAGTGACAATGCAACCGGACAGTTCATCGCAGTTTCTTTGATGAACTCCTTTTCACTATCCGAAAAGTTTCCTTTAAAATGCAGGTCACAAACAATTTCCGCAATTTTTCTCGGTTTTGGATTCATATTTTTTTGGATTTCTCCATAAGAACCGTCAATAATAATTCCCTTGTCTTTTCCCAAAATCGCAATCGTCGTCAGCATGCACTGCACTAGAGAAGTTGCACAAAGATCCGTAGGTGAAAAAGCTTCTCCTTTGCCGTGATTGTCGGTAGGAGCATCGGTGAAAATTTTCGATCCTGACTGCAGATGCTCGGATTCGCACCGCAAATCAGTAAGGTAAGTTACTTTTGAAGTTGCCATAAATTGCAGGTTTTAATGGTGATAAAAATTAAAAATGAAAAATATCTTTTGCTTTATTATAAGCACTTTCGAAATGGAGTAAATTTAATGAATGCTCGATTTTTTCTAAGGCCATAAAATTAATCACCTGCTCAGTGGGCATATTTCCGACCAGATCATCTTTAGCCATCGGACAGCCGCCGATTCCTTTAATTGCAGAATCGAATCTGCGGCAACCATTATCGTACGCCGCTTTTAATTTTTTGTAAGAATCTTCATAGCGGTTATGAAAATGCGCTCCAAAATCAATTTCAGGATATTTTGCCGGAATGGTTTTAAAAAGCAGTTCGATTTGTTCTAATGTACCTGTTCCGGTCGTATCGGAAAGTAAAATATTTTTAATACCAATATCATTAAATCTTTGCGCCCAATAATCAACATCAGCCGCTTTCCAGATTTCACCGTAAGGATTCCCGAAGGCCATCGAAAAATAAACGTTCAACACCCGGCCATCTGATTCTAAAAGTTCCGTGATTTTCTTAATATCTTTAAAGGCTTCTTCCTGATTCTTATTGGTATTTCGGTATTGAAAAGTTTCGGAAATAGAAAAAGGAAACCCTAAGATATCTACAGATGGATGTGCAAGCGCTTTCTCAGCCCCGCGATAGTTGGCAACAATTACGGAAAGTTTGGTATTCGAAACCCCTTTATCAATCTCATCGACCACGGTTCCGGAATCGGCCATCTGCGGAATTGCTTTCGGGGAAACAAAACTGCCGCAATCCAGCACATCAAACCCTACTTCCATTAACGAATTAATGTAATCAATCTTCTTTTGCGTCGGGATAAATTCACCCCAACCCTGCATTGCATCTCGTGGACATTCAGTTAGAAACATTTCTATTTTTTGATGTTCTCAAATATACCAAAACTTTAAAAAAGGTCTGATTAAAATTTAAATACTTTTAAAAAGTTGACTATCAGTAATTTAAATAAAATTCAATTACAGAAACAATAAAAATAATTACAACATATTTGCCTTAACCTTCGCCTAAAATTTTAACTTTGTTTAAAATATGCAATTATGATAACCATAGATTTTAACCTCGACTGGAAACTGAAATTACAAAACCGTTTTATTAATTATGTAAAAATATATTCAACCAGCGATCCCGAAAGTGAAGCAACGCCTTCAACGCCGCAACAGTGGGATATTGCCAAATATATTTTTGAAGAACTGAAAACCTTGGGTCTGAGTGATGTTTCCATGGATGAGCACGGCTATATTTACGCTTACGTGCCTTCAAATCTGGAAAACGACGATGAGCCGGTAGTCGGATTTATATCGCATTACGACACCTCTCCTGACTTTAACGGAGAAAATGTAAAACCACAAATTTGGGATGATTACGACGGTGGCGACCTGGTTTTGAATAATGAAACCGGATTTACCCTTTCTCCTTCAAAATTTGAAAGATTAAAAGATTACGTTGGCAAAACATTGATTACGACCGACGGGACAACTTTACTGGGCGCTGACGATAAAGCAGGTATTGCAGAAATCGTTACCGCGGCAGAATATTTATTGGCACACCCGGAAATTAAACACGGCCGAATCGCCATCGGATTTACCCCCGATGAAGAAATCGGAAGAGGTGCACATAAATTTGATGTGAAAAAATTCGGCGCAGAATGGGCGTACACCATGGACGGCAGCGAAGTTGGAGAACTGGAATATGAAAATTTCAATGCCGCCGGAGCCGTGGTGAAAATCCACGGTTTGAGTGTGCATCCCGGTTATGCCTTCGGGAAAATGGTAAATGCTTCTTTACTGGCAGCAGAATTCATTAAAATGCTTCCTGAAAACGAAACGCCTTCTACCACAAAAGGATTTGAAGGTTTTTATCATTTAACCGATTTAAAATCTGAAGTTTCAGAGGCAAAAATTCAGTATATCATTCGCGATCATGATCATGAGAAGTTTGAAGCAAGAAAAAAATTCATGACGGATGTGGTCGCAGAATTCAACAAAAAATTTGGAGCCGGAACTGCCGAAATTGAAATCAAAGAACAGTATCTCAATATGAAACAGCAGTTTGAGGGAAAAATGCATATTGTAGACATTGCAGAACAGGCCATGAAAGACGCCAACATCGAACCGAAAATAAAGGCCATCCGCGGCGGCACAGACGGCGCACAGCTTTCTTATATGGGATTGCCGTGTCCGAACATTTTTGCGGGCGGATTAAACTTTCACGGACCTTACGAATATGTTTGCCTGGAATCAATGGAAAAAGCGGTGAAGGTAATTGTGAACATTGCGAAAGCCATCAAGAAGAGATAAACCGGAACAATTCTTATTAAAGCCATCAATGTGATCAGTGGTGGCTTTTTTTTGTTCTTTTAGTTTTATGGGTACGAGCGTGACGCTCGCAGCAGCGGGGGCTTTGTTACTTTATTTATACTTCGTAATTATATATTTACCTCCATAATCATCAAATGAAATTAAATAATTATTTATAAACATTTTGTACAAGATTGTTTGATTTTGGTTTAAATCGATATCTTTTGGATAAAAATAAAAAGTTTCATTATTTATTTTTTTCAAATATTTTTTTTCTATTTGGTTGGCAGAAGTTTGTATTATATTATTATCCAAACTAAACATTATCACTTCATATTTTTGCACTTGGTTTGTTTTTAAACTAACTTCTTGTTTTAAGGCTTTATTTAAAAAATTATAAAATGTTTTGTAATTATTTTTATAATAACTGCTATAAATATCCTGTAACTCCAAAGCATTAATAGATATCATTTTGTTATTATCTAATTTCAAATATAATAAGTTTGTCGCCTTTTCTGGGATATAAGATATAACACTATCGTTGTTCCCATTATCAATGATTGATATTTCTCTAATTAACTTATCATTTATATGAATTTCTGATTTGGAATAAGAAATTAAAATAAATACTATCGATAAGAAAGCTGGTTTAATATTAAATTTCACAGTCGATTTCATTTTTATTGTATTCTGTTGCTTTCAGGTAAACCAGTTTTTTTCTTTCTTCCCTAATTTTTTGACCTGGTAAAATGTAGTTTGATGGATTAGGATTTACTTTGTCTCAATCATAAGTTGTCCGTTTCGGTATCCCTTCTATTTCTCTTGCTCGCTTTTCTGTTTGAACAGCTCTTTGTTCATTTGGATCTCTTGCTGTTTGTCTGTCAGAATATTTTCCATCGAATGCATTCTCTATCTCATAGTCATACTGATGCTGTTTTGGCAGATGGATTTTGAGAATTCTGATAATAGCCTGCCCTAAGACGGTTCAAGTCATCATATACGTAACCGTATCTCCGTAAAATACCGTCATTAGCAGTTGCCCAATCAACTTCTGCGATATTGCCCCACCGCTGTCGCACGAATCCTTTAGTGTGGCTATCGCACAACTTTTAAAGACCAATCTCAACTGGTTTGATCTGCTGTTGCCAAAATTGATGTTTTTTGACATTTGAATTTCTTTTTCCTGCTTGTCCAAACATCCAGAGCAGCCATTGGCTACGCCGAATCACTTCGTTACTTTCCTGCTTTTTAAAAGCTTTCAACCATCCAATCACGCCGGATTTCTGGTTCAAACTGTATCCCACACCGACAACACCTCCATCCCAAAAGCATCTCCCCCGGTCAATAAACATCTTTTCCCATGAACCGTCGGATAAAATGAAACCCTAGCTACCGAAAACAAAATCCCGTTACCCGCTGCGCAAAGTCTCCGACTTTGAGCCTCTTCGATCTCACTCCTCACCATTATTATATTTCCAAAACTCATTAGTTTCAGTGATGTTTATAATCGAAGAATCTGCCAATTTTATATTCTACAATCCTTTTCCCGAAACATAGTTGCTTGCTGAAAAATTATAATGTTGTGCTTTTCCAACCAAACCCTTTCTAATGGGATTAAGAGGCCCATAATTCAGTTGATCCCATAGGAAAGATAAGGTATAAATTTCTTCCGCGTGTTTTCAATATTTCAAAAACTGACAATTTTTATTTGTGCCGTGAGTTTCGGTTGCTTTTCGAAAACTTTCGACCATCCAATCACGCCGGATTTCTGGCTTCAACTGTATCCCACACCGACAACACCTCCAGCCCAAAAACATCTCCTCCAGCCAATAAACATCCTTTCCCATGAACCATCTGATAAAATGAAACCCTAGCTACCGAAAACAAAATCCCGTTGCCTTCCGGTATTGTATCGAAAAGAATCTCAAAAGAATCTTCTTTGAAATCAGGGGCGATAATCATTGGGGCCGCAAATACCTGTTGGTAAGCAAGCGCCTCAAAATCAAAACGGATCAAACCGACACGTACTTCCATAGCGTCTGCTTCCTCAGGAAATCCGGTTTCATCCGCTCTAAAGTCATGCACTTTTAAACTCCGGCTTTCCCAGTCAAATATATAGGGACACGGTAAAATAGCAGGCCGCTGAGGAGTGAAAATAAAATGCTCTAAAAGCTGTTTCCCCGATGTTGAAGAAATCCCATGAAAAACCGACCGCTTTCCTCTTTCTGAACTGTGATCACAATCTCTGATTGTTAAAAACAACTTCATAAGCCTCTGGTGTAATTTGCCGTCTTTATGACCGGCAAGAAAAGGCGCTATGGATTTTTTGAATTCCTTATTCACCTTAGAGCAGGCCGTAAACTCGCTGCAGGTTTCACGTACCCTCGCCATATTTTTACCGTTTCTGATCGCCTCACCGTTAAAACCGCCACCCGACATACGCGCCAGTGGTTCTCCGTCCTGCACATAAAAGTTCACCTCTCCTATCGTGCCTTTAAGTAAAATGCCCCCGATCTGCTTTGCCATTGTAATTTATTTTTAACATTGTTATAGTGATCGCTTCCTCTGGTCATCTCCATAGCAACCCGCAGTGTATGCTGACTGTATGCTGACTGTATGCTGACCTGACTCCTCATATAAACCTTACAATAAGCAGACAATTCTCTATCATCCGAACCCTGTTGAAGTTCCCTCAACACTAATCCATATCATTCACATTAAAGAATAAATCCGCTTATATATCCAGACTAAATTAGTAAATTATTTTCAATTACACAGCAAATCAAACACTTATAAAGCCAAACACATGACAAAGTCACAAACAATACAAAAATATAATAACTTCTGTATTTAAAACGATATCTTAATTCCACAGCATTACCAACTTCCAGTAGTATCGCAGCTTGAAGAAATGTACTTTGCCTAAGTGCAATGTATTGACGCCTTAAAAAATGAAAAAAAAGCCTTTTGGCAACTGAAATATTTGCCGGGTTCAAGACAAGATTAAAATATTCACTATCATTAAAAACGGATATACAGATAACACTACATCCCGTAAAATGGATTTCTTATAACCCTGATCTTTCCAATCAGCGAAACCGGAATTGCGTCTTAAAGCAGAATCAGAAAAGAAATTTTTCGTTTGTTTTTAAACAAGCACTTGACTTTAAACAACTTAGAATCCTTAAAAACCCTTCATCTTTAAAATTAAACACAAAAAAACCACCACATTTCTGTGATGGTTTTGCTCCTCTTCTTGGGCTCGAACCAAGGACCCTCTGATTAACAGTCAGATGCTCTAACCAACTGAGCTAAAGAGGAGTGTAGCTCTTTGCTTTAAGCGTGTGCAAATATAGAAACTTTTTTTATACTACCAAAATAATTTTAAAAATATTTTAAAATTTTCCGGTAATCCATTTTAAAATATCGTTTCCGAAGATCAGAACCATGAGTCCCATTAGGAAAATAACGCCTATCATTTGTGCATTTTCTAAAACTTTCTGCGGAACCGGTTTTCCGGTGATCATTTCCCAAAGTGTGAAAACCACGTGTCCACCGTCTAATCCCGGAATCGGAATCAAATTGAGAAAAGCCAACCAAACTGAAAACATCGCTGTAAAGCTCCAGAAAAACTCCCAATTAATCGTCTCAGGCATCTGTTTGATGATTCCAATAGGTCCGGAAACTTTTTTATACCCTTGCGTTTTGGTGTTGAAAACAATTTTAAACTGCTTGATCTGCATCGTCAAAACATCAACTGTTCTGGTTAATCCTCTCGGAATTGCTTCGCCAAGAGAATACTTTTTGTTCACCTGTGTTTTCTCGAATTCTTTCTGAGCGATCGACAGGTCATTTGCGAATCCAAGTTTGCCTTCGCCGCTTACTTTTACATTCACTTTTTCAAGCTGATTATTTCTTTCAACATCTAAAACAACCTCTTGATTTTTTAACTTAGACAGCTCAGGTGCCAGTTCATCGAAAAAATTAACAGGCTTGCCATTAATGCCAACGATTCTGTCGCCTTTCAACAATCCGGCCGCCTCCGCATTGCCTTTCGGGAAAAGACTGTCGATAACCACAGGATAACGTGGCCCGAAATACATCTTAGCTTCATTCTCTGCCAGTACATCTGCGACACCATCTTCGTTTACAGGAAAAGTAACTTCTTTACCTTCTCTTAAAACGGTGACATGATTAGCGAAAAGCATGTTAATAGTTGAAGTTTCCATTCTTTCCGCCGGTTTTTCATCGATTTTCAGAATTCGGTCTCCGTTTTTCAAGCCCATTTTTTGACCTGCTGCTGACACTGAAATTCCGTTTTCAAACTTGGCATTATCGTGATAGGTTTCCCCTTTAAAATAACTTAATGAAGAATAGATCAACCATGCTAAAAAGAAATTAACCGTAACTCCTCCCATCATGATGATTAACCGCTGCCACGCAGGCTTACTGCGAAATTCCCATGGCTGAGCAGGTTGCTTCAATTGCTCGGTATCCATACTTTCGTCAACCATTCCTGCAATCTTTACATAACCCCCAAACGGCAGCCAGCCAATTCCGTACTCTGTACCCCGGAATTTTAATTTAAATAAAGAAAACCATGGATCAAAGAAAAGATAGAATTTTTCAACTCTTGTTTTGAACAGTTTAGCAGGAATAAAATGTCCCAGTTCATGGAGGATTACAAGAATTGAGATGCTCAATATAAATTGAAATAACTGTATTAATGTCATTGAATATTTTTAAATTATTTTAAAGATTTGCGAAGATACAAATTATCAAAGTATGCCAAACAAAAAAGGCTCTCAAAATGAGAACCTTTTGTCTTATGTGCCTGAATTTCTTACAAGTTGAAAGAAACCCCGATGCTTCCGTTATTCCCTGCTTCAAGGAAAATACCGACATTATTGTTGAAGAAATATCTTACTCCTAAATGCGCTCCGAAGTAGGTACCGCTTTTACCCAAAAGTCCTAAATCAACACCTGGATAAATGTCCCATTGTGAAGGCAATCCCAAAGGCTCCTGTAGGTGAAAATTCAATCTACCGAATACTCCGAAGTCATCATCTTTGTATTTGTCGTTACTATGATCAAAAAAGAAATTAGCACCTGCGCCGATTGATATCAATTTGGATAAACCGTAATCATATGTTGCTGTAATACCTGTTCCGTAACCCCAACCGTTAAGACCTACCTGAATTTTTTGGTCTCCTTTACCTTGCCATGCTTGTGCAAATGCCATTTGTCCTAAAAAGAAAAATGAGCAAACTACTAATAACTTTTTCATAATGTTAAAATTTTAATGTTAATTTATAATAATGTATTTCACCATTCAAAAATGAGACCACTTTATGATTTTATTAACTTTTTTAAGAAAAAATATGTATATTGAAGTTCATTTTATAAAATAATAATCATGAATGATTTAATAATTAGTGGGTTAAATTTAAATATCGCCTGGAAAAACAAAAGTGAAAATTTTAAGCAAATTGAATTGGCCTTCAAACAAACCTCGGCGGATCTGCTTATTCTACCCGAAATGTTTTCCACTGGTTTTTATATGAAGCCGGAGGAAATAGCAGACCGAAATGAAGAAACACTGCAATGGATGAAAAATTTCGCAAAACAAAAAAACACAGCAGTCTGCGGGAGCGCTTCTGTTTTTGGAGGCGACCAGTATCTCAACCGGTTTTATTTTGTGAAACCCGATGGCGAATATTTTTTCTATGATAAAAGGCATCTCTTTTCTTACTCCGGTGAAGATAAAAAATACAGTTCCGGACAGGAACGGGTGATCGTTCAATATAAAGGATGGAGAATTTTGCTGCAGGTTTGCTACGATTTGCGGTTTCCTGTTTTTTCCAGAAACAATAATGATTATGACGCCATCTTATATGTTGCCAATTGGCCGAAAAGCAGAATTGACGCCTGGCAGACTTTATTAAAAGCAAGAGCAATTGAAAACCAAGCGTATGTTTTTGGCTTGAACAGAATCGGAACTGATGGCAATGATTTAGAATATCCGGAAAGCTCTTATTGCTATTTTGCTGACGGAAGTGAAACCTCATCAACAAAAAACAATATCATATCCACTATTTTTGAAGCAGAAAAGCTGGACAAATTCAGAACGAAATTTCATTTTCTATCGGATCGTGATGAATTTGAATTAAAGTAATTCTTATCACATTTTCAACATTAAGGCCCTGTTTAAGAATTTACGAAAATAAAGATTCCCCCAGAATTGACTGCTTTACGACACAAACTGCACAAATTATTTTCATCAATAATACAAATGTTTAATGAAATTTGTGAAAAAGATTCGTGCGATTTCTGTTAAAATTACGAAGCAAATCCTTTCAACAGATCTGTCAGTGTATTAACATCGTGTACGCCGCTTTGCTTATAAAGCATTTCGCCTTTTTTGAAAACCGCCAAAGTGGGAACACCACGAACGCCATATTCTGCGGCAATTGCCGGGAACTGATCAATATCTATCTTTACGATTCTGGCCAGATCACCTATGTTTTCTTTAACAGTCGTCAGGACCGAAGACTGTACTTTGCAGGGACCGCACCAGGTGGCAAAAAAATCAATCAATACTGGACGTTCTGAATCTATAAGTTCTTTAAATTTTTGTGACATCACTTTTAAATAAAATAGTTACTGAAATTGCTCAACTAAAACTTTAGTTTAAATATTATTTTCCTCTTTTCTTGGCACTTCACAAGCTCCGGCTACACAACCCAATTTAAAAATTGCCATCGCCATGAAATACAGCCCGAAAGGAATCATCAACCAAACCCGGTCATTTGCTGCGATGAGTACAAAAAATATTCCACCGGCTAAATATAAGAACCGGCTCAAAGTCCAGCTTTCAAATAAACTTTTCATTTGTTCAATTTATTCTGAAGGGAGCTCCAACCGCCTCCGTTATATGCTTCGAAACCATTTTGCTGAAGAATTGCTTTGGCAGAAGCGCTTCTCATTCCGCTTGCACAACAGGTGATGATTGGTTTTTTCAAGTCGAGTTTTTTCATTTCACTTTGCAGCTGCTGCAAGGGAATATTCGCCGACTGTTTAATATGACCGTTGCTGAATTCAGCAGGAGTCCGCACATCAATTATTTGTGCACCGGCGATAAAAAGCTGTTTAAAATCAATATTTTTTACACCAAAAATATTTTTAATAAAATTAAACATGTTCTTTTTTTGTTTTAGATTTCTGAAATACCGAAAACATTAAATAGCCCATCACCATTCCGTAAACGGTCGAATTAAACGGTTTGGATGTTATTGCACAGGTTCCTGTCGTGCAGCCAATAAAGTGATAATATGCATAACCCAGAATTCCGCCGACCAGAATTCCGGTCAATGCAATTTTATATTGTTTTAAAATAGATATCATATTATTTTCTTCTTTTTTAGGTTGATGAAAACTTCGCTTCCTTTTCTGGGTTCGATGCTGTTATAGCATTCTTCCATTTTTTGAATATTAAAATATTGGCTGAAAAGAGTCTGATATTCCTCAACGCTTCCACCAAAAGGCGGTCCGTTTTTATCAAAAACTTTATTAAACAACACTCCGATTATCCGACCGTTTTCGTTTAATAATGAATGCATTTTTTCTGCATACCGAGTTCTTAACAAAGGAGAAACTGCACAGAAAAAAGTCTGTTCAATAATGAGATCGTAAATTCCTGTATGGTCAAAGAAATCTTCACAAATTACCTTCACACCTTCCCTATCTTTGTATTTCTCTTTTAAAATATCAACTGCTGTTGGCGAAATATCAACAACGGTAATGTTTTTAAAGCCAAGATTATAAAGCGATTCAACTTCGTAAGCATTCCCACAACCGGGAATCAAAATAGCCGCCTTTCTATCTGGATATTGCAACAAATATTCTACAATTGCCGGTGAGGAAAAACCAATACCCCAACCGGTTTCCCTTTTCGCCCATTTACTTTCCCAAAAATTTTTATCGGGAACATTTGGGTCAGGAACTTTATCGCAAGGGAAATCGTCCATCATATTATTGAGTGAATGAAAATAGATTTTCTTCTGCAAGAACTACGCTGTTTTTCACTTCTTTTCTTTTTTAACTGCGGTTACATTTTGAAGCGTTTTGGCATCATAAACATTTTGAATTCCGTTCTTTTTCAAAATTTCAACTGCCTGAGCGGCTTGCTTTCCACTATTGCAGAAAACGACGGTTTGTTTTTGTTTTCTGAAAAAATCGAGATGATCTTCAATTTTGGCTAAAGGAATATTAATAGCTCCTGGAGAAGTCTTCTCAGAAAACTGTTCCGGAATTCTAACATCCACCAAAGTGGTTTCCGGACTGGTAATCATTTCTTTGACTTCTGCACGGGAGACTTCTGAAACTGGCGTTGCTGTTTTACAGGACCATGAAATCATTGAAATCACCGCTACAATAAAAATCTTTTTTAAACTCATCACTTTAAAGTTTTTGATTGACAAACGAAATTACTTTTGGGAACATCCGTTTCTTTAATTTTATTGAAACCACCTTCAATTTCTGTAAAATTTCTAATCCCTCTGGAATTTAAAATACTTGCAGCGATCATACTTCTGTAACCACCGGCACAATGCAAAAAGAAATGTGCCTCTTTATCCAAAGTTGATGCCCATTCATTGATATCAACCAAAGGTCTGCTATACGCTTCATTCACATGTTCTGCGGCATATTCGGTTTCGTTCCTCACATCGATAACTTTTGAATCTTCTTTGAACTGCTCTGAAAAAGTCTGGGCAGAAATCCTGTTAACATTGTCAGTTTCCTTTCCGGAATTTCTCCATGATTGAAAACCACCTTCCAAATAACCAATCACATTATCAAAACCAACTCTTGACAAACGGGTAATTGCTTCTTTTTCGAGTCCCGAATCAGTCACCAATAAAAGCGGTTGTTTCACATCATAAATCATGGCTCCAACCCAGGGTGCAAAATCTCCCTGTAAACCTATATTGATTGAATTAGGCACAAATCCTTTATGAAAATCGGCAGCATTTCTGGTGTCTAGAATCAAAGCTCCGCTATCTTCTGCAACCGCTTCAAAATCCTGGGCAGAAACTGGATGCGATCCTTTTTTAAGAATCACATCGAAATCTTCGTAACCGCTTTTGTTTAGAGCGACATTCATTCCGAAATATTTTGGCGGCGCAGATAAACCATCCAGAACTTCTCTGACGAAGGATTCCTTGTTTGGCTGGTTCAGTGCATAATTTGTTTTCTTTTGATTCCCCAAAGTATCTACTGTTTCTTTCTGCATATTTTTGCCACAGGCAGAACCGGCGCCATGCGCAGGATAAACTGTGATATCATCAGACAAAGGCATGATCTTATTTTGCAAACTGTCATATAGAATCCCGGCCAATTCTTCCTGAGTCATGCTTGCTGCTTTTTGCGCCAGATCAGGTCTCCCGACATCACCTAAAAAAAGCGTATCTCCACTGAAAATCGCAGTTTCTTTTCCGTGTTCATCAATCAAAAGATAGGTAGAACTTTCCATGGTATGACCCGGAGTATGCAAAACTTTAATCTTAATTTTTCCGATCTCAAAAATCTGTCCGTCTTCGGCAATGATGGCATCAAAATCTGGATTTGCTGTCGGTCCGTAAACAATTGGCGCACCCGTTTTCCTGGATAAATCAACATGTCCTGAAACAAAATCTGCATGGAAATGGGTTTCAAAAATATATTTCAACTGTACCTTATCTTTTTCTAAACGGTCGGTATAAGGTTTTGTTTCCCGTAACGGATCGATAATTACGGCCTCATTCTCTGAGACAATATAGTAGGCTCCCTGGGCGAGACATCCTGTATAAATCTGCTCTATTTTCATCATATTCAATTTTTTCGACTTTACACTTATTTTTTTTTAAATAAGATGTAAAGGTATTTTCGTCTTAATTAATTAAGGAATAAGGTTTAGTTAATTTCCTCGATTTCACTATATTGAGTTGCGTTACCCTGGTCGTCCGTCAGTTTTCCTCCGGCTCCGAGAGCACCTTCCCACATCATTTTTTCATTGGCGAAAACAGGTTCACCTTTGGTGTTGATTTTTTTCGCAATCAGTATTTCTTCTTTTTTACCGTCCTGCTCCAACTTCACGGCAATATCATCTCCCTGCGCAAAATAAGTGACGTTCATCTCTTCCCCTTTGTCATTTTTCAACTTTGTGGTTTCCTGCACCAAACTCACTTCTTTCGGATCTTTTGCAGAAACCTCAGTAGTGTTCAGGGTTTTTGCCTGTTCTTTGTCACACGCGGTCACTAAAAACAATCCTAAGGTAAAAATCAATAACTTCTTCATATTGCTATTTGTTGTTTAATAAATATTTCTTTAATAATGATAAATAATCCCATAAACAGGACGACCCAACCAAAAAGGGGTTTCAATTTCCGCCCGTCCATTTTTTTCGCCAATACGATTCCTATGAAAATTCCGGCTACGGATAACGAGGAAAAAACAATGAGGAAAGTCCAGTCGTGTGCAACCATCTTCATGGTGCTGAGAAAACCAAGAATCGAATTCAGTGCGATAATAAAAAGCGAAGTTGCTACTGCTCTTTTCATCGGCAGACCGATTAACATGACCAAGGCCGGCACGATCAGAAATCCGCCGCCCGCACCGATTAAACCCGTGATGATGCCGACTAAAAGCCCCTGCGATATTAGAATGGTGTAATTATTTTCGGTTTGTTTTCTTCCCGAAGGTCTTTCGGTTTTCCTGATCATTTTGGCAGAAGCGATCAACATCAGTATTGCGAATAAAAAAAGCAGAAACATATCTCTGGTCATGGTAATCCCCCAACGGCTGATAATGTATTCAGGCAAATGGGGCAAAACCAGTCTTCTCGAAAACAACACGCCCAAAACGGAAGGAATACCGAAAATTAAGGCGGTTTGAAAATCAATCATTTTTTCTTTTACAAAACCGGCAGAGCCTACCAAACTGGTAACACCGACCACGAAAAGCGAAAGCGTTGTTGCGGTTACCGGATCAAAGCCAAAAACATAAACAAAAACCGGGACACTGAGAATACTTCCGCCACCGCCGATCAATCCCATCACGAGACCAATAACGACTGCTGAAAAATATCCTAATAACTCCATTGAAATAATTTCAGCAAAAATACTCTTTAATTTTTTCATAAAATGTAACCCAGGTTACAGAAGGCAAATCATTCATTTAACAGAAATCAATAATCTGAAGTGATTTTGAGCCAACCTCAATGCTCTCGCCCTTATTCTTTCTTTTTATATTTTGGAAAACAGGAGCATGGTCTGAAAAGGTAACCACTTCCTTACTTTCAAATATAAAAACAGGCACAGAAATCCCAACGAATAAAAAACTCTGATCAGTTTCTATCAGGGCTCCCCTTTCAATTTTATCGTGTGAAGTCTTAAGCTCCCCTTCCAGAAAGGCAAGATTTTGTTCCGCTTCTTTCAACGTTTTCTCGTAACGGAGCTGCATATCCTTTGCTTGCGTCTGCTGCGAAAAATCTTCCGGATCATGCGTGCTCTCTTCATCCATATCAGAGGCTGTTTTATAACGCTCAACCGTTTGTTTTAAACTGTCGATAACTCCTTTTTGTTTTTCAATAATAATGGTGATGATATCTGCTCTTTTCATGATTTCGATTTTGTGATCTAACAAATTTACAGAAATTTTCCCGGAACTTCTTTTGTAAAACAGCCAACATTTAGCAGGTTTAAATCCTTCTTTTCCTACCAACTAAAAGTGAGATTGATAAAGAAATTCCTCCCGGGTTGTGGGATTTTATTCCAATCGGAATAAGTGGTGTAGTACCAGTCAAAAACATTCTCCACGCCAATTTTCGCATACGTTTTAGCGTATCCAAGCGGGAATGAATAGCCTAAATTTGCATTTACAACCGCATAACCCGGCGTTTCAGATTCGCCATATTGGGGTGCAAAATCCCGATATTCCGTATTTCCAAAAACCGAAATTTCCGAAGAAAATTTATTTCTTTCATACCGCAAGACGGTTTGGTAACTGAACGGACTCATAAATGGCAAATTGCCTTGTTCATTATCTTTTCCACGCGTGTAAACGAATTGAGTTGTCCATTTCAACGGTTCTGTAATCCGTAACTCTGTCGATAAACTGACATTAAATAAAGTCGCGTAATCTAAAGCCGTATAACTTTTCACCCCATTTGCACCAATAGTCATGGGAACAAGATGAGGAATGATTTTCCCTACGATGTAATTGGAAATATGAAAATAAGACGATGAAATTTTAGCACTGTATTTTTCTTTTTTCAAACCGATAAAGGCATTGGCTTCAAGTGATGACTCATTTTTCAAATAGGGATTTCCAATATAATCGTATTTCTCAAAACTGTTGAACAAATAAAATCCGTAGCCTTCTGAAACCGAGGGCGCACGGTCACCATATCCCAAACCGAAACCGGCCTGAAATCCATTTTTATCAAACTGATAATTGGCCGCGAAACTTTTCAGAATTCTGTTTTTTTCAGCTTTCATTTCAGGGTAAAAAATCTGTAAACTGTTTAAGCCGAATTCACTTTCCACTTTATTTTGATGCATCGTGACAGAAGCAGACAATCTCACACTTGAACTTTGATTAAAATTGAGCTGATCTTCCAGATAAAGTGACTGTGCCAAAGTTCTCACATCCGGCCAAGTCAGCATAAACATCAGCTTCTCATTTTTATCTTCAGGATACATCGTCATTTCTGCTGATGACTTATTGTAAAACCCATTGATATTTAATAAAAAATGATGCTGATCAACCACCGATTTCAAGTGAGAATAATATCCGAAAGTTTTACTCCAGCCGGGCATATCCATGTGAATCGGAACATTGGGTCTTTTGGTATCATCCATTCTGTGCATGATCGTATTAAAATAAACTTTGGTTTCCCAGCTTTTCAGGAAATCACTTTTGGGCAACATCTGAAATTTCAAGGAGGCAATTAAAGCTTCTGCAATTGAAACATCCATTGGCAAGGCAGGATAACCTACATCATTGGCTTTGTCGTAAATAACAGCTGCTTCTAGTAATTTGTTTTCCCCCAGTTTCACTCCGGAAATTCCTGAAATATTTATTTTTTGAAATTGAGAATAAGGAACTTCGATATTTTGGCCGGCTTTATAATTCTCCGCATCACGCGTCATAAAATTAACGTCGGTGTAGAATTTCTCTGTCTTAAAACGGGTTCCGGCACCAAAGATTTTTTGCTGATTAACCGTTTCATACCCGCTGTTGACATTAAAGTTCCATTTCTTTTGACCAAACATCATTTTATTTCTTTTCAAATCAATAGCGCCACCGATGGTATTCCCGTGACAGGAACCTTCCTGACCTGAACTGATGCTGGCTTCCATTAAATTGGAAACTTCAATATAAGAAGTAATCGGATCCATTTTATCGGTACATGCGCCGAAAATTCTCATTCCATCAATGGTGATCAAAGTTCTTTCCGTCGGCATGCCATTAATAAGCGGTTCCCACGCATAAGCTCCCCGTTTAATCATATCTACTTTTGCAGATTTTTGCAGGTATTCGTCAATCGAACCCAATGGCTTGTTTTCTTTGCTCGAAATTTTGGTTGTTCCAATCACGATGACTTCCTGAATATGTTGTGATTTGGTAGAATCTGATGAATATTGTTGCGCAAAACTATTGGTAAACAGAAGGACAGAAATAGTTGGAAATAGGATTCGTTTCATGATAAAGCATTTTGGTTAACAGAATAGCTCTAACCTTTTTAATAAAAGATTCAGCATCTGAGAAAAAGAGAAAATCAAGACTAACCCATATTATTTCAATCAATCAGTCCTGATGTTTTTTGTAATAAAAAATTAGAAATCGATTTCGAAAAAGAGGTTGCTCGCCAAATTGGTTTCTGTAACTTCCTGTCCCGCCAAAACGGTTCCGTCTGCTTTCGCCAGCTGTAAATTGATTTTCCAGTAACCCGTCATAGTCAATGAAAATTTACCTTTATACAATTGTCCGGCAGCAGTTTGAGTTGCGTGAACATTATTTGGAGAACCGTGATTTCCCATTCCCGGCATTCTTGGATCTACTTTTACGGTAAAACCATCTACCACAGGAAAAGTCATCATATCCTGCATTTTCCAGACTCCCAGAACCATATCATTAATGGCAACTTTTGGAGATTTCGGTTCAATATATGCCACCACATATTTTACATTATCGCTTCCCGTAAAAGAGTTGACTGTTTTTTTGGTTTCAACAGGAACGTTTACCACAGTAGTTGCAGTATAAGCAGTTGCGCCAATGGTATAATCAATTTTCAGATCCCAATATTCACTTTCATTTCCCGGCATTTGAAAAACAATATAACCGGAATAAAGAGATCCTTCGGGAGTTACTTTTTGAATCACAGAATTAGGGCAGGAATGCGTCATCATGGTCATGTGCATCAGCGGTTTCCAGGTAATGACTGCGTTTTTTTCGTACTGATTGGTTGCTTTATTTTTAAGCCGAAGTTTAATATCATTATACCCTAAACTGGTCGCTCCCGACTTAGAATACAATTCGATAATATGAGTATCATTGGTTATTTCTTTTATTTTTAATAAACCTTCGATTTCAGTATTTGGATTTGCGGGATCCACCGGATCATCGTCAGAAGTTCTACAGGAGATTACAAGAAATGCCATTGCCAAAAGGGCAAGTATCGTTTTGAATGAAAATTTCATTTTTTTTTAATTTAGTGATAATTTGACTGAATATTTTTTTCTCTTTTTAAGAGACGGTCAAACCGCTTCAGTTTCTGTTGAAAAAGAAGAGTTTAACACTGGAAATCAAATCACACTTGCGGCGGATGGGGAGGAATACTGAGCAAAATTTCGGGAATGAAAAGCTCTTGGTAGCTGAAATCCGCAGATCTGGAAGGAGCGGAGTTTTGTTTTTTAATAAAAAAATCAACCGGTGCTGTCGGCAAAATATTAAATTCAAAAGCGTATTTTACCAGATTAAAAGGGTTCGTGCTTTTATCACTTTCTTTTTTCATCTGACATTTTCCGTGACAACTAAGCTCCGGTTTCGCTTTATTGATACAGTGAATTTCGTAGAAATCCTGATTGATCTTATAATCAATCATAAAAAGCGAGTTCTGAAAACTTGCTCCAAAAATGATAAATGAAAATATGACCGTTATTAAGGATTTCATAACAGGTCAAAATTAAGACTTTTTAATCTTAATTAAAAAATGATTTTCATCATCTAAATCAGGGAATTTTTCGCCCAACGCATTTCCTAATCTCTATTATTTTTTATCTTTAACCTCTCAAAGAATATTAAAGATGGCAGATAAAGCAAAATTCGTTCAGGAACTTTCTTCAAGATACGCCCCAAAAGGCGAATTCATCACTTTAGGAAAAGCCATGCTCGACGGCGAAGTAGTGAGCGAAGTGGATATAACCATTCCATTAAAAACGATCAACCGCCACGGATTAATTGCGGGAGCCACCGGAACCGGAAAAACAAAAACAGTTCAGGTTTTTGCAGAACAACTTTCCCACGCCGGAATCCCCTCTTTGGTTCTGGATATTAAAGGTGATTTCTCTGGTATCGCAGAACCGGGAACCGAAAACGCCATTATTAATGAAAGATACGCCAAGACAAAACTTCCTTATCAACCACAGGCTTTTCCTGTAGAACTCATGTCGATTTCGGGAGAAAAAGGAATTAAACTAAGAGCAACCGTTACCGAATTCGGCCCGCTTTTATTATCGAAAATCCTTAATCTTAATGATACGCAACAAAGCATTATTTCGATCGTTTTCAAATATTGTGACGACAAAGGCTTACCGCTTGTCGATTTAGATGATTTGAAAAAAGTCTTACAATATGTGACCGATAATGCGCAGGGAAAGGCTGATTTGAGCAATAACTACGGTTCGATTTCTACCGCTTCTCTGGGCGCGATTCTTCGTTCAATCGTGGCATTGGAACAGCAAGGCGCCACCTCATTTTTCGGAGAACCAAGTTTTGATGTAGAAGACCTGCTTCAAAAAAGAGATGGAAAAGGCGTTGTGAACATTTTGAGAGTCGCCAATATCCAAAGCAAACCACAACTTTTTTCTACCTTCATGCTTTCTTTGTTTGCTGAAATTTATATGATGTTTCCGGAAGAAGGAGATTCCGGCAAACCGAAACTGGTGCTTTTCATCGATGAAGCCCATTTGATTTTTAATGAAGCCTCGAAAGTTTTATTAAGTCAAATTGAAACCATGGTAAAACTGATTCGTTCCAAAGGAGTCGGAATTTATTTCATCACGCAGATTCCTGGAGATGTCCCCGAAAATGTTTTATCTCAGTTAGGCTTAAAAATACAGCACGCCCTTCGCGGATTTACCGCCAAAGACAAAAAAGAAATTTCGAAAGCGGTTGAAAATTATCCGACCACAGAATATTACAATGCGAAAGACCTGATTCAAAACCTGGGAATTGGCGAAGCATTCATTACGGCATTGGATGAAAAGGGAATCCCGACACCGTTAGTTCAAACTTTCTTAATTTCACCAGAATCAAGAATGGATATCCTAAGTGACGCAGAAGTTGCGGATTTAACAGGCAAATCGGCAATGGTTGCGAAATACGAACAGACCGTCAATAAAGATTCTGCCTACGAAATGCTGACCAGCAGAATGGAACAGGCAGTTCAGCAAGCAGAACCAACATTGAAAACGCGCCCTGTAAAACAGGAGCCCGGCATGTTTGAAAGTGTAATGAAATCTCCTGCAGGGAGAACATTTGCCACGACTTTGGCTAGAGAAGGCGCAAAATTTGTTTTGGGAATGTTTGGTTTAGGCGGAAGAAAGAAATAATAAAAAAATAAATTTTGTACTCAGTAATAGATATAGAAAGTAACGGTGCCCCTTTCCGGAAGGAGAGTATCATCGAAATCGCCGTATATAAATATGACGGCCACCGGATTATAGATCAGTTTATTTCTTTGGTCAATCCGGAGCGAGACATCACCCCGTTTGTTCAGAAATTAACCCAAATTTCACCGAAAATGGTGAGAACTGCGCCGAAGTTCCATGAGATCGCAAAAAGAATTGTAGAAATCACCGAACACACCACTTTGGTTGGGCACAATATCGAATTTGATTACCGGATGCTCCGACAGGAATTCAAGCGGTTAGGCTACGAGTTCAAAATCAACACGATAGACACCATTCCTTTAGCCAAAAAATTAATTCCTGAGGCCGAAAGTTATAATTTGGGGAAACTGGTAAAGTCGCTGGGAATTCCGCTGGTTGACCAACACCGTGCGTCGGGGGACGCCAAGGCGACGTTGGAACTGTTCAAATTATTGATGATTAAAGACAAGGATTCCGAAATCATTCAACAACATCATGACGAAGTTAATTCGAAATCTTATTTGAATAAAATCCGGGATCTAACACAGGATCTGCCTGCAGAAAAAGGAATTCTCTATTTTCAGAACAGAGAGGGAGAAATCATTTATTCAGAATTTGTGGACGATCTTAATAAATCTTCCAAAAACATTTTCCACTCGAAATCAAAGCGTTGGGTTACCGTTCAGGAGGACGTAGAACAGATTCAGTATGAATTAACCGGAAGCGATATTCTGGCAAAACTGATGATGAGAACCAAAGGCCTGAAAAAGAAAGAATCGTTACCGTTTGGGCTTTACCACAAAAGTGAAAAATATTTCGTCGATAAAATCACCAATCAAAAAGTAGACAAACCACTGTTGAAATTTAAATCCTTTACGCAGGGAATAAAAGCGGTGAGTTTCATCAACGGAAGACCCGAATTAAAGGAAATAAAAAATCTTGAACAATTAATTACCATTAATAAAACCGATGAACTATGGTTGTCACCCGGAAGGATTTTAGGAGAAAAATCATTCTTACAATTTGAAAAAGGAAAACTCATTGCGTACGGCTTTTACGAATTATATACCCAAATCGAATCTTTGAAAAAATTATCGGGTTTAAAAATTAACATCGATTTCCCAACCGAAGATTTGAAAAATGATTTGAAAATGGGGCTTTTACGGGGTGATTTTGAAATAATTCCAACTCCTTTAAAATAAATAGCGCAGAATTAAATTAAAAATTTTAATTTTGACGGGAATTTAACAAAACAAAATAATGAAAATTCAAAAATCTATAAAAAAGGGTGCTTCTAAAGGGAAAAAGTTTTTCTCTAAAGCAAACTCCGTGGATTAAGAGCAGATATTTTAATAATATTGTAAAGCAGGCTCTTTGGGGTCTGCTTTTTTTAATGTAAAAAATAAAATAATATGACAGATAAAAATTTAATTAAAATCGCCGAGGAATTCGGAACGCCCACCTACGTTTATGACGCAGAAAGCATCAAAAATCATTATGAAAAACTCACCTCATCGTTTCATAAAAGCACCCGCTTTTTTTATGCTGCAAAAGCACTGACGAATATTAATATTTTAAAATACATTAAAAACTTAGGTGCCGGTTTAGACTGCGTTTCGATCAATGAGGTAAAACTGGGTCTGAAAGCAGGATTCACGCACAACAATATTCTCTTCACGCCCAACTGTGTCGATTTATTGGAAATCGAAGAAGCGATGAAATTAAAAGTTCATATCAATATCGATAATATTTCAATACTGGAGCAGTTTGGCACCAAATACGGCAATACCTATCCGATTTTTGTCAGAATCAATCCGCATATTTATGCAGGTGGAAATCACAAAATATCGACCGGTCATATCGATTCTAAATTCGGAATTTCTATCCATCAGCTTCGTCACATTACCCGGGTAATGAAATCGACAAACCTTTTAATAGAAGGTCTTCACATGCATACCGGAAGTGAAATTAAAGATCCGGAAGTATTTATTCAGGGACTCGAAATTATGTTTGAACTGGCCGAGCATTTCCCCGATTTAAAATATATCGATATGGGAAGCGGCTTCAAAGTCCCTTATCAGGAAGGCGACATCGAAACCGACGTGAAAACTTTGGGCAAAAAAGTGGAAAAAGTTCTGGCGGAATACCATAAAGAAAGCGGAATAAAATTCGAATTATGGTTTGAACCGGGAAAATATCTGGTGAGCACAAGTGGACATTTTTTGGTAAAATCAAACGTGATCAAACAAACAACCGCCACCGTTTTCGTGGGAATTAATTCCGGTTTCAATCATTTAATCCGCCCGATGTTTTACGATTCTCACCACATTATCGACAACTTGTCAAATCCAAAAGGAGCGGAAAGAATTTACACCGTCGTGGGAAACATCTGTGAAACTGATACTTTTGCCTGGGACAGAAAATTAAATGAAGTCCGTGAAAATGATATTTTAGTTTTCAGAAACGCCGGCGCTTACGGTTTTGAAATGAGTTCTAATTTTAACTCACGCTTAAAGCCTGCAGAAGTTCTGTTCCTTGATGGAAAAGCACATTTAATAAGAAGGCGCGAGGAATTCGATGATTTGCTGAAAAATCAAATCGAAGTTTTGTAAAAAACATTCAAAACGAAATGACGGAAATTTCCCTAATTTCCGTTATTCTACTTTATACAAAAATCCGGCACTCTGTCGGATTTTTTTGCTGTGGATTCAATCTTGGATCGAAGCTAATTTTAATCAGTTTAAACAACAAGGTCTTTTTTGTTTTGTTTTAATTTTAAAAATGAAGTAACTTTCAATATTAAAATTTCAAACCATGAAAAAAATATTTTTGCTATTAATTTTTGCTTCCGTTTTTTCTTACGCCCAAGAAGTAGAAGATTTGCAGGAAGGTTATTTTTTCTCTGAAAACAGTAAAAATTTCTTCAGAGTTGACATTAAAAAACCTTACGATTACTATAAAGTAACCTCTTGTTTGGATGATTCCCAGTTTACAAGAGCACAATTCGACGGCGGTGATGCCGCTTTTAACAGAGAACTATTCAAATATATTTCGGCTTATGTAGATAAAGAAATTTATGTGGTAAACGGGACTTTCTTTCTTCACCTCAATATCGATAAAGATGGAAAAGTCACCAATCTGGAAGTCACGCCGAAAGCAGCAAACAGCGAAGGATTTTTACGTGATTTGAAATTCGCTGTAAAAAAAATCAAAAAAACCTGGACGCCCTCAAAATGCAATAATGTGCCGGTAGATTCTAGAATCCGGATTAAATTAAATTTCGTCACAGAAAGTGTTGACGCCTAAGAAAAACAAAAGTATATTTTTAAAAACTTTGTCGGTAAGCGCAAAGTTTTTAGTGTTTATATTGAGTCAGCAGGAAATTTACCTTGATTTTTTTGTAGATTGATGGCCAAATCAGCTTTAACAAAAAATGGAATCTCCTTTCTTCCGTGGAATTGCTATAAATCCAGAATGTCGATTCGGATTGGTTTTCTGTTAATTACTATCCGGAACAAACCCTGCCATTCTGTCATAGAAATTTGTATCTTTGCACTCTTATTTTGAATATAAAATTCGAAATCTAAAATTTTATACCGTGCAAGAAAAATATATAGACGAAACCAAACAAGGGGAAGCCTTTGCCATAGCAGAAAAACCACAAAACTCTAAAAAATTGTTTCTGGAAAGCTACGGCTGCCAGATGAATTTTTCTGACTCGGAAATTGTTGCTTCGATTTTGAACGAGCAAGGCTACAACACGACTCTACTGCCGGAAGAAGCAGATCTTATTTTACTGAACACATGCTCGATCCGTGAAAAAGCAGAACAAACCGTCCGGATGCGACTTTCTCAGTTTAAAAATTTAAAAAAAGAAAAACCAAATTTAACCGTAGGCGTTTTAGGGTGCATGGCGGAACGTTTGAAAACCAAATTTCTGGAAGAAGAACATTTAGTTGATTTGGTTGTTGGACCAGATGCTTACAGAGATTTACCCAATTTATTAAAAGAAACAGAAGGGGGCCGCGATGCCATCAATGTTATTTTATCCAAAGAAGAAACGTATGCCGATATCAGCCCGGTTCGTTTAGGTGGAAACGGTGTTACCGCTTTTGTGACGATTACCCGTGGTTGCGATAATATGTGTACGTTCTGCGTCGTTCCTTTTACACGTGGTCGTGAGCGCAGCCGTGATCCTCATTCAATCATTGAAGAATGCAAAGAATTGTGGACCAATGGTTACAAAGAAATTACGCTGCTCGGACAAAATGTAGATTCTTATCTCTGGTTTGGAGGCGGCGCTAAAAAAGACTTTAAAAAAGCGACTGAAATTCAGCAGTTGACAGCAATTAATTTCGCACAGTTAATGGAAATGGTGGCCGTAGCAGTTCCGGAAATGAGAATCAGATTCTCAACTTCTAATCCGCACGATATGAGTACGGAGGTTTTCAAGGTCATGGCGAAATATGACAATATCTGCAAATATGTTCACCTTCCCGTACAAAGTGGAAGCGACAGAATGTTGGAAAAAATGAACCGTCAACATACCCGTGCAGAATATCTGGCTTTAATTAATAAAGCAAAAGAGCTGATTCCTGAAGTTTCATTTTCACAGGATATGATTATCGGATTCTGTGGCGAAACAGAAGAAGATCACCAACTGACTTTAAGTTTAATGCGCGAAGTAGAATACGATTACGGTTATATGTTTGCGTATTCGGAACGCCCGGGAACTCCGGCAGAGAAAAAAATGGAAGACGATATTCCGGCGGATGTTAAACAAAGAAGATTGGCAGAAGTAATTGCATTGCAAGGCGAACTTTCCCGAAAAAGAATGCAGGGTTATGTGGGCAGAAATCACGAAATCCTGATTGAAGGAACTTCCAAAAAGAATCCCAACCAGTGGAAAGGCAGAAATTCTCAGAATGCAGTTTGTGTTTTCGATAAACTCGAAGGCCAGAAATTGGGCGATATTGTGACGGTTTTCGTTCATGGAAATACACAGGGAACGCTTTTGGGGGAAACGGTTTAGAGTTACCAGCTTCAAGTTTTTTAATGATGAAAAAAATTAAAATCAATAAAGCGGTATTAATTTACTTTTCAATAAGTTGGATTCTAGGAATCTTTGTTTATTTTTTTGGCTTTTATAAAGAAGATAGTTTTATGATATTCTGGTTTTTTGCTGTTGCATTTAATGCAGTAATCAATCTGACAGCTTTAATTTTTTTATTGATTTTGACCTTAGTTTTTATAGAAAATCGAAAAGAATTTGTCACATCAAGTCTTGTGTTACTTTTTAATTTTCCTTTTATAGTAAGCTTTATAGTATTAGTAAATTCATTATTGGAATAAAAAATCATTTTAAAGGAAATAAGTTCCAATAAACTTGAAAAAATGTAAATTCCGCAAACAGCAGATGCAGATGTACATAAACTATTACGACAGAGAAGTAAAATTAGAGGACGGGAATAAGACCATAGGAATCATTCTTTGTCAAGATAAAAGCGAAGCCTTGGTACGCTATACATTGCCAGAAAACAATGAGCAGATATTTGCGAGTAAATGCTTAACCATTTTGCCAAGCAAAGAATCATTGAAAAAATTATTAGAGGAAAACACATTTGAAATCTGATGCCAGGCATCTAAATTTATTAAAAATGACAGACTTACAATCCATAAAGACACGCTTTGGAATTATCGGAAATTATCCGGTCCTTAATCGGGCATTGCAAAAAGCAATTCAGGTAGCACCCACAGATATTTCTGTTTTGGTGATGGGAGAAAGTGGTGTAGGGAAAGAATTTATACCAAAAATAATCCACGCCGAATCCCGCCGCAAACACCAACCTTATATTGTGGTCAATTGTGGTGCAATCCCGGAAGGAACCATTGATTCTGAATTATTTGGCCACGAAAAAGGAGCTTTCACCGGTGCAACTTCAACCCGAAAAGGATATTTCGAAGTCGCAGATGGCGGAACTATTTTCCTGGATGAGGTGGGCGAACTGCCTGTTCAGACGCAAGTCCGTCTTCTTCGTGTTTTAGAAAGTGGCGAATTTATGAAAGTGGGTTCTTCCCAAGTCCAAAAAACCAATGTGAGAATTGTAGCCGCAACCAATGTGAATATGCTGAACGCCATTAATGACGGAAGATTTCGCGAAGATTTATATTACAGATTAAATACCGTACAAATCGACATGCCGGCTTTGCGTGAAAGAAAAGGTGATATACATTTGCTTTTCAGGAAATTCGCCATTGATTTTGCGGAAAAATACAGAATGCCGGAATTGGTTCTTACTGACGACGCCATTAATTATTTAGAAAACTATCCTTTCCCTGGAAATATCCGTCAGCTGCGAAATCTGGTAGAACAAATGACAGTTGTGGAACAGGAAAGAACGGTCAACTCTGTGAAGTTAGCAGAATACATCCCGATACAGACCCAACTTCCAGCGGTGATTCAAAATGGAAGCGGCAGATCGTCGAACGATTTTAATTCGGAGCGCGAGATCATGTACAAGATTCTTTTCGACATGCGAAATGACCTTAATGATTTAAAATCCTTAACTTCAGAACTGATAAAAAATCGTGAAAACAGTGATTTCAGTCATCACGAAAAAAATCTGATTAACCGTGTTTTCACCCCTGAAACTCAGGTTCAGAATCCGAATTCAATGCTCTATTTTGAAAATCAAAATCAATATCAAAACCCGATAATTTCAAAAACAGAGGAGGAATACAGCGATGTAGAAGATATCGAAATCGAAGAAACAAAAGCAGATTCCTTATCGCTTCAAAACAACGAAAGAGAACTGATTGTCAAAGCATTAGAAAAACACAAAGGCAGACGAAATAAAGCGGCGGACGAACTGGGAATTTCCCAAAGAACCCTGTACCGAAAAATTAAACAATATAATTTAGAAGACTAATGAAGAGATTTCAAACAGCAAAACCTACATTGCAAGCCGAGAAAACCCGCTTCATCCGGCTCTTTTTCCTTGGCTCTTTTTCCTTGGCTCTTCTAACCAGTTGTTACAGTTTCACCGGATCATCATTAAGCCCCGAAACTAAAACGATTGAAATACGTGATTTCCCTAACAATGCACCTCTGATGAATGCCAGTTTATCGCAGGAATTTTCCACAGCGATCCAAAACAGGTTTTTGCAGCGAACAACTTTAAAAGGGACAAAAGAAAAGCCGGACATTTTAATTGAGGGAGAAATTACAGATTACTCCATTACGCCAACGACCATTTCCAGTTCAGTAAATGCACCGGGTGGAAATATTCAGGCTGCCCAAAACAAACTGACCATTACAGTGAAAGTACATTATGAAAACCACGTTCCTAATGAGGAAAACAAAAGTTTCGACCGGGTTTATTCTGACGAGGCGGTTTTCAGCAGCGACTTAGACATCAACACCATTGAAACCTCCCAGGTTAAAGTGGTGAATGAGCGAATCATCAATAAAATTTTTAATGATATTGTAGCCAACTGGTAAAATGAACGGACGAATTTTAGAATTAGCAAAAAACCCTGACCAATTTCAAATCAAAGATTTGGAACTGCTGAGCAGTGAGATCAACAAACATCCTTATATTCAAAGTTTGCGGGCGTTACACCTTTTAGGAACACACCGATTAAAGCCAGAAAATTATTCGAATGAACTTTCAATAACTGCCGCCTACACCACAGATAAAAAAATTCTTTATCAGTTGATTAATGCGGTGAAAGAAACTAAACCTTCTATTGAAAGCATTCCTGAAACCATTACCCCAAAAGAAACCGAAACCGCCCCAAAAAACAAATTCACCGAAATTGAATCTAAAGTAACCGAAACCCCAAAAGCGGTTTATGTTAATGGTGAATTGAACAGGATTTTATTTGAAGGTGAAGAAGATTTTCTCGAGAGAGAAACCGAAACCATCGATTTAGAATCCTCTCTGGAAGCCGGGCAAATTGTAACACAAAAAACCGAAAAATTAATCAATGCGGAGGAAAAAGAAGCGTTCTCTGAAATAGAGGATGCCGAAACTTTCAGCACTGAAACTATTATTAAAGAGGAAATTGTTTCCGAAGAAAAAGCGGTTATTGAAAACCCTTCTGAACTTAGTTTTCACGAAACGGCAGAATTTCTACCTGATACTAAAGTGGAACCGAAAGCCATTACCAAAGAAGTTCAGGAATTCGAAGAAAGTTCGGATTATGAATCCTTCAGCAAAGAAACAATTATTGAGGAAGATCTTATTTTGCAGGAAAAACCCATCGTAGAAGATCCAAGTGAGCTAAGTTTTCACGCTACAGATGATTTTTTACCGAACGTTAAAATAGCTTCAAATCCGGAAAAAGCAGAAATTCAGGAAACGGCAAAACCTGCTTTGAACAAACATGAAGAAGAAATGAAACGCCTGATTGCCGAAGTGGAGGAAAAAATGAAAGCCTCGAAAAAGCAGAAAACTCCGTCACAAACAAAAGACGAATCTCCCCAAAGCGCTGAAGTTAATTTTTCTGAAACCCAAAGTTTTGAAATCGAAAAAGCAGAGCAAAAAAATAGTGAAAAACCTGAAAATATTCAAAAAACAGAACATTTAATTAAAGAAAAAACACAAATTCAACCCGTTGAAATTTCTCAAAAAACAATTGAACTTGAAACAGAATTTATTCAAGAAGAGAAACCTGTTTGGAAGCCAATGTCATTTTCCACCAACATTCCCGATGCTTTAATTTCTAAAAAAACAGAAGAAAAATCGGTAGGAAAAGAAGACATTAAATTAGCAGAAGCTCCGGTCAAAACTGAAATGTCCGGAACGAACACAGAGCAAAACGCCGTGGTTGAGCGACCGGTTTTCAATGTTTCGTTTTTTACCCAAAATGTTTCGGCGCTCGAAAAAGCAAACAGGGAAGAGGAAACTCAAACCTTTCAAGAAGAGGGAAAAACCAACGAAATCTTAGAAGACAGCAATGTTCCTGATTTCATCAACACCTGGCAAAGCTGGCTGAAAATCGACCGGACTAAAGAGGAAGCCAAAGAGAAAATAGAAATATCGATAACGGAAATTAAAAACAAAGTCATCGAAAACTTCATCGAAAAAGAACCGAGAATATCGAAACTCAAAGAGGAATCGGATTTCGTAATCAAAGAAAGAAATGACGATATTTCGCATTTGATGACCGAGACTTTAGCCAACCTTTATACCGAACAAAAACTATACACGAAAGCGATTAAAGCCTTCGGAATCTTATCCGAAAAACATCCAGAAAAGAAACCTCATTTTGATGATAAAATAAAGCAAATCAAAGAATTAAGGCAAAACAAATAAAACGATAACCCACTGAATTTAGTGGGTTATTTTATTCTATATTCCTGCGGTCAACCGCTTCTACATTGATTGTTTTCGAAGTTCGGTCTGTCTTAAAGTTTTGAAATTTCCGCCAAAGTTTTCGGCCCAAAACCAAAACAATTATAATTAAAATAATCGTCACAATAAATGCGATAATTGGTGCAGCCATAGCTAAAATTGACATTACTCCGGCGCCAGCAGTTTCGGTGGTTGCGACAACCGAATTCCCTAATCCCCCAGTAGTTGCGGTTGATGCAGCACGAGTTCCGGCAAAACCCGAACTGATTGCAGCAGCCGTTCCGCCACCGGCAATTAATGCTAAAGTCCATTGGGGAAAAGTTCCTAAATCTGCAAACTGACTCGCAAACATCACAGAACCCGCAATGGTCGCCAAGGGCACCGACATGGTATCCAAAAGATGATCTACGAAAGGAATATAATAGGCAAGAATTTCAACAACTGTTGCAATACCCGTGGTAATTAAAACAGGTAAACCGGCAAGCCATGCGAAACTCTCATTCATCGGAATCCAGCCCATGTAAGAAGCGAGACTTACGGCAAACATCGGCAGAAAAACCCTGAATCCAGTTGCTGCAGCTAAACCAACGCCCATAAAAGCACTCAGAACATAAGGCAAATAAGGAATATTATCAAACATTTGTGTGGATTTTAAGTGTATTTGTTTTCCAAATTTACAAAAAACGTGCTACGCTTTTAAATTTCACTTCACTGATTCACAAAGCTTTAAAAAATTCTTTTCTACAATCTCAAAACGGGCAGGCATTTCGGTAGAAACCCAAAACAGCATTGACAGTGAGTTCGTTCCAAATTTTTCAATGAACAGTTCTTTGTTTAACCGATAACATTCCCGCAATAATCTTTTGATTCTGTTTCGGTCATGGGCTTTTTTAAAATGTCTTTTGGAAACAGAAACTCCGACTTTTTGATTGTTAAAAGAGAAACCTTCCTGCGGTTTTTTATCTAAATTGAGTGTTATGATTCTTACATGGTCACACGTTTTCCATTTGCCTTTCTCAAAAAGCAAACCGATTTCTTTCTTATGTTTCAGTTTTTCCTCTGTCGGAAATTTGCAATCACTCATCTCTTTTTATTAAATAATTAATGACTTCTGCCGCAGCATAAAGCCCGAAAATAGCGGGAATATAACTGATGGTTCCGTAAAAAGATCTTTTGAAATTTGTTCCGTCGGTCATTTTCAAACTTTTTTCATCCTGAATTTCAGTAGAAAAAACACACCTGATTCCTTTGTCTATATTTTCCTTTTTCAGCCGTTTGCGAACCTGTTTGGCAAGATGGCAACTTTGCGTTTTGTGAATATCCCGCACCAACACTTTTGAAGGATCCATTTTCCCGCCAGCTCCCATACAGCTTACAATTTTCACTTTCCGGCGGCGGGCATTCAGAATCAGCGTAACTTTTGGCGAAACGCTGTCAATGCAATCTAAAACATAATCATACTGTTGGTTATCGAAAATGGTATCCATGTCCTCGGGATTTAGAAACTGATTCAACTGTGTCAGTTTTAAATCGGGATTAATGTCTAAAAGCCGGTCTCCAACCACTTCAACTTTTGGTTTTCCAAGGGTAGAATTCAAGGCTGGAAGTTGGCGGTTAATATTTGTTAAATCTACAGTGTCACCATCAACAATCGTCATTTTTCCCACTCCAGCTCTGGCCAAAAACTCCGCAGCAAATGAGCCAACTCCACCCAAACCAATCACCAACAGATTGGCTTTCTGCAGTTTTTCTACACCGTTTTTTTTAATCAGCAATTCTGTTCTTTCGAGCCAGTCTTTTTTCATCTTATCAGGGAAATATTAAAAATTTTCAGATTTTCTTCGATTTGTAAAATAAGATCTTCCACATTCAAATTCTTCAATTCCGCTACTTTGTGATACAGTAACTGAAGATCAAATTCAGCGTTATCTGTTTCCAGAAAAAGTTTATCGGCCGGAAAATCCTTTACAAATTCCTGCAAATTTACATTTTGCAAAACAGATTTTCCAAAACTTAAATAAAAATCGTGCTTTTGTAACTCTTCACCAATGGTTTTTCTTTTATTAAAACCATGAATTATCATCGGAACCTTAGCAGATTTCTGAAAATGAATCATTTGTGAAAACCTTCTGACACAATGAATAATTAAAGGTTTCTGGCGTTCATTGGCCAATTCAATCTGTCTTTTAAAAAGTGATTCCTGTATCGCATCATCAATGCTGATCGATCCATCCAAACCGCACTCACCAATTGCCACGCAATTTTCATTTTTTGAGATTTCTCTGAGCCAGACAAACTGTTCTTCCGTAAATTGCAAACTTAAATCAGGATGAAATCCGGCAGAGAAAAAGCCATCGGGCGGAGATTCTCCAACACCCAAATTATAAATCCCAGCATGTTTTTTGAAATGATGATGATGGAAATCAAAATAAGCCATCCTCAAAAATAACTAAAAGTGATCGTTTGCGATTAAACATTTGTTTTAAATTTTGTTATATTTTATTTAACTTTACTAAAAACTACAACACCGATGAAAAAAAAATTTACCGAAAAACAAATCCATATTTTAAATGTGGCAGAAAAACTGATTGCAAAGAAAGGCTTTGAAGGTACTTCTGTACGGGACATTTCTACCAATGCCAATATTAATGTAGCAATGATTTCCTACTATTTTGGGTCAAAAGAAAAAATGATGTCTTACCTCTACCGTTACCGCGTGCAGAAAACAAGAGAAAGTTTTGCGGAATTTGCAGAAATCATCAGAGAGGGAAAACCTGAAATGCAGATGAAAGAACTGATTAAATATGTGGTGAATCAACTATTTAAGTTCAATTATTTTCATGGCTTTGTCACCCAGGAACTCCGTCACACAGAACATTTGAAAGAAGATTTACTGGGATTCTATACCACTTTCACATCCAAAATTGATGACGTTATTAAAAAAGGGGTTGCATCCGGAATTTTCACCAATGCTCCAAAACCAGAAGATATTTTAACACTTATCGTAGGTTCTTCTTTATTTGTTATCAGAAATAAAAACTTTTATGAATTATATGTGTCTGGCCCGGAAGAAAATTATTTCGAAGAAGCAGAGAAAAAAGTGATGGCGAACGTTTTGGTGACCGTTTTTTCACTTTTGGGCTACCATGCTGATTAAATTATTAGTTAAATTATCATAAAAAAAAATCTATTGATAAAAAAGTTATATTTTTGCACCCTAAACCGCAGAAATTAGAATTATATAATTTCTGCTATATTTTATTTATGAAAAAGTATTTGATTATTACACTTGCATTCTTTGCATTATCTGCCTGCAACAAACAACAGGATTTAGCATTGAAAAGTGCAGATAAAGATTATATCCTGAAAGTAGCGAACGAAAAATTCGAAAAGAAAAAGTGGAAAGACGCTTTGGCTTTGTACGAAAGGCTTTCGAATCTGGTAGCAGGAACCGATGACGCACCAAACGTCGTCTATAATTCTGCGTATGCCAATTATTATGATAAGAACTACAAGCTGGCCGGGCACCAGTTCAAAAACTTCTCGGTAACATTCCCGCAGGACAAGCGTGCAGAAGATGCTGCTTACATGTCGGCACTATGTTATTATGAAGGAAGCATGGATTATAACTTAGATCAAACGAGCACAGATTTAGCGATCAATGAAATGCAGAATTTCCTCAATAATTATCCGAATTCTGACCGATCCAAAAACATCAATCAACTGATTGATGAGTTAACCTACAAATTAGAGTTTAAGGCTTACGAAAACGCGAAGCAGTATTATAAAATGGCTGATTATAAAGCCGCAAGTACCGCTTTTGAAAACGTACTGGATGATTACCCAAGTACGAAACTGCGTGATAAAATCTACGATTACATGTTGAAATCGAAATATGAATTAGCCGTTAATTCAATTTACAGCTTAAAGAAAGACCGTATTGAAAGTGCTTTGGCCTTTACCAAACAAATCGAGAGAGAGGTACCGGGAACCGAAAATGCAAAGACTGCTACAGATCTTCGAAACAAATTATTAAAAGAAAAAGAAACGTTTGCTGAACTTGAGAAAAAAGTAGAAGCACGAAATAAGGAACTCAAAGACAAACAACAAGCAGAGGAAGCAAAAATCAACGCGGAGAAAGACCTGCGTGAGGCAGCAAAGAAAGCTGAACAAATGCGGAGAGATAGCGCCGCCTTGGCAACTCCTGCTCCTGCGGCCACTTTCAAAATCAAAAAGTAATCCGTATATTTGCAAACTCCAATTATAACAACTAACTGAAAATGAGCGTAAAAGATTCTAAAGCCGAATTAAGTACAATAACTTACGATAGAGATAAAATCGAAGAAAACGTAGGTTCTATCTACGAAGCAATCGTAGTGATGGGTAAAAGAGCAGAGCAGATCAATGCAGAAATCCGCTCTGAACTCCATAATAAATTAGATGAATTTGCGGTGCATAATTCAACTCTTGAAGAAGTTTTTGAAAATAAAGAACAAATCGAGATTTCTAAACATTACGAAAAACTTCCGAAACCAACTTCTATAGCAATCAGAGAATGGTTGGATAACGAAATCTACTACAGAAAAACCGAAGAAAGAAACTAATTATTTATTTCTTTAATTATTTTAAAAGTCACAGAACATCTTGTTTTTGTGGCTTTTATATTTAATATAGTCCCTGAAATCCCGGTCAGTTTGTAAAAATTTAAGTAAATTCGTTCAACTTTTAAATTCTAATTAATGAAACTTCAAGGTAAGAAAATCCTCATCTGTATTTCCGGCGGAATTGCCGCGTACAAAATCAATTACCTTATCCGGGATTTCATAAAAAAAGGAGCGGAAGTTCAGGTTTTGATGACGCCTTCTGCCGAACAGTTTGTGCCGAAACTTACGCTTTCTACCCTTTCTAAAAATCCCGTTTACAGCGATTTTTATTCTGAAAACGGCACCTGGAACAATCATGTGGAATTAGCGCTCTGGGCAGAGGTTATTTTAATCGCGCCCTGCACCGCAAATACTTTATCGAAGATGGTTCACGGCCTGTGCGATAATTTAGTTCTAGCAACTTATATGTCGGCGAAATGCCCGGTTTTTATCGCGCCGGCGATGGACTTAGATATGTATCAGCATCCTTCCACGAAGCAGAATTTAGAATTGGCTGAAGATTTCGGACATCATATTATTCCTGCAGAAGACGGCGAATTGGCCAGTGGGCTTTCCGGGCTAGGGAGAATGGCAGAACCGGAAAACATCGCTCAAATCATTGAAGAGTTCTTTTCTTCAAATAAAAATCTGGCAGGTAAAACCGTACTGATCACAGCAGGACCCACTTATGAAGCTATTGATCCCGTTCGGTTTATAGGAAATCATTCTTCCGGGAAAATGGGTTTTTCATTGGCTGAGGAAGCTGCCAACCGAGGAGCAAAAGTAATTCTGATTTCCGGACCGAGTGCTGAGAAAACAAATCACCCGGATATTGAAGTTCATCGCGTAACTTCTGCAAAGGAGATGTTTGCAAAGGTATTTGAATATTACGGAAATGCCGATATCGCCATTGCAAGTGCGGCCGTAGCAGATTACGCACCGAAAGAAATCGCTCAGGAAAAAATCAAAAAAAATGATGATTCCTTAACAATTGAACTGGTGAAAAATCCGGATATTCTGAAAACAATGGGCGAAATGAAAACCAAACAATTTCTGGTAGGTTTCGCACTGGAAACTCAAAATGAAGAAGAAAACGCCAAAGGAAAACTCCACAAAAAAAACCTGGACATGATTATTTTGAATTCACTTCGGGATGAAGGCGCCGGTTTCAAAGGGACAACCAATAAAATTAAAATTATTACAGAATCATCGCTTACAGAATTTCCTTTAAAATCAAAAGAGGCGGTGGCCAGGGATATTTTAAATTTTGTGGAAGACCAGATTTTGAAATAATATCCTTAAATTTCCGTTTTCAAACTTTAATTTAATAATGAAGAAACTTTCTACGATATTCATCATTCTGCTTTCCTTTAACTTTAGTTTTTCTCAGGAACTTTTGGCAAATGTGCAAGTCAACACCCAGCAGGTCAGCGGCAGCAATATGCAGGTTTATAAAACTTTAGAGAAAAACTTACGGGATTTTATCAACAATACAAGTTGGACCGGAAAGAAATTACAGAATTTTGAAAAGATCAAATGTAATTTCGCCATCGTTATCAATGAAAAGGCCGGCAGCAATAATTTCAAAGCAAGTATTGTGGTGCAGGCGGTCCGTCCGGTTTTCAACACGACTTATGAAACGCCACTTCTGAATGTTAACGACACCAACTTCAGCTTTGATTATACCGAAAACGAAAACCTTGTCTTCAACGAAAGACAGTTCTCCGGGAAGAATTTGATCGATGTGATCAGTTTTTATGTTTACACCATTTTAGGCTACGATGCCGACAGTTTTAAAGTAAGAGGCGGCCAACAGTGGTTTGAAAAAGCACAAAAAATTTCGAACAATGCGCAGAACCAAAAATTCGCCGGTTGGTCTTTGATGGAAGGAACGAAAACCCGGGCTGCCCTGATCGACAATATGCTGAAACCGGATCAGAATACCCTGCGAACCGTTTACTACACCTATCACCGTGCCGGTTTAGACAATCTCGGCAAACAGGACCAGTCGTCCGGTAAAAAAATTATTGCAGACGCGCTGATGCAGTTGAAAGCCTACGAAAATAATTTTCAGATGAATTATCCGGTGAATGTTTTTATTGATACCAAAAAACAGGAAATTTTCGATATCTTTAATAACGGAAATAATACCAACGTCAATATGGCAGATTTAAAAGCACTTTTCAGCACATTATCGCCCAAAGACATTGACAGCAAATGGAATAAGTGGAAATAATTCCCGGTTTCATTCCACCGTAATTTAAAAGCAAACGTCAGCAATTCATTGTTAAAATCTGCCAGAACCGCGATTTTAGGCTTTTGCAATTTGCTTTTGTATTTCATAATCTCTTTTAAAGTCTTAAATTTACAGTCCGAAGTTTGATTTAAAACTTCGTAATTGATTTTTCAAAATATGCTTTCAAGAATATTCATTCAAAATTTTGCCCTTATTGATTCACTTGAGATTACTTTAAACAAAGGTTTACAGGTAATTACAGGCGAAACAGGTGCAGGAAAATCGATTATTCTGGGAGCGTTGCGTTTGATTTTGGGCGAAAGAGCGGACGTGAAATCGATCCAAAGTACTGAAACCAAAAGTGTCGTTGAAGCCGAATTCATCATTAATGAAAATTTCAAAAATTTCTTTGAAGAAAATGATCTGGATTTTGAGATCAATACCGTTATCCGAAGAGAAATTTTGCCGACCGGAAAATCACGGGCATTCATAAATGACGTTCCCGTTACTTTGGAAATACTGAAAAAACTTTCTGAAAAACTCATTGACATTCATTCTCAATTTGAAACATCTAATCTTTTTGATGAAGAATATCAGTTCCGAATGATTGACGGACTTTCGAAAAACAAAACATTACTTTTAAAATATCAAAAAGAATTTACCGCTTATAAAAAACTGCTGCGGGATTTAGAAAACTTTAAAAAACAACTTTCAGAAGGCAACAAAGAAAGCGATTATAAAGGTTTTTTATTAGAAGAACTATTAGAAGTTAATCTGGATGAATTCGATCTGGAAGATGTTCAGAACCAGTTAAGCAAACAGGAAAATGCCGAAACCATTATCGAAAATCTTTCGATGATTTTTAATAAAATCGATGCGGAAGAAATCGGCGTTCTCGATTCTCTGCTTGATGTTAAAACAAAATTATCAAAAGTTGCTTCTTTATCGCACGAATATTCCCAACTCAATCAGCGGTTTGAAGAAGCTTTTGTAGAGTTCAAAGACCTGCTTTTCGATCTTCAGAACGAGGCCGAGAAAATGGAAACCAATCCGGAAACGCTCGAGCATTTGAGTTCGCAGCTCAGCAAGATCAATTCTTTATTCCTGAAACATAAAGTAAATTCTGTAGAGCAATTGAAGCAGATTCGCGATCAGATTCAAAATGAACAGAGCGGTTTCGCAGATTTAGAATTTCTCATCAGCCAAACTGAGAAGGAAATAGAACTTGCGGCGGAACATTTAGAAAAATCTTCTGCGGAATTATCGCAGAACCGAAAAAAAGCAATTCCGAATTTCATTAATAAAACCGAGAAATTACTGCATCAGTTAGGTTTGGAAAAAGCCAAAATAGAAGTGCAGTTAACCGATCTTGAACACTTCACTTCTTTTGGAAAAGAAGGTATTCAGCTGTTATTTCAGGCGAATTCGGGCTTTCCTTTAAAGCCGATTCAAACTGCAATTTCCGGTGGCGAACGTTCCCGCGTTATGCTTTCCATTAAAAAACTCATGGCGGAAAATTCTGAACTTCCGACTTTAATTCTGGATGAAATCGACACCGGAGTTTCCGGAAAAGTCGCGGAAGAAATCGGAAATGTGATGAAAGAAATGTCGGAAAACATGCAGTTGATTGTCATCAGTCATCTTGCACAGGTCGCTGCCAAAGGAAATAACAATTACAAAGTCATCAAACGGGAAATTTCCGGTAAAACCCAAACGACGATTATTTCATTGAATCACGACGAGAAATTACAGGAAATCGCGCAATTACTTTCCGGCAGTAAAATTACCGATGCCGCAATTTCGCAGGCAAAGGAGTTGATGAAATAAACCTTTAAAGCAATGGACTTTCTTTATGCCGGAGTTTTACTGTTTTTCGCTATCTATCTTCTTTTATTTTTAAAAATTAAAAGAAAGACAGTTAAAGAAACTTCTAAGTTTAAAGTACAAAGTCCTGATGATCTAGGTGAACTTTTCCAATTGTACTTAACCCTTACGATTCTTGCTGGTTTCATAATTTATTTTATTTTTCGCTAATTTATCTGTAACATTTTCCTTATTTTTAGACTTATCCTAAAAAGTAAGACTATGTACTGGAGACTTCTACAACTTGAATTCAAAAATTTTATACGGAATCCACAATTCGGCGCCAATCTCGCAATGAAAATTCTGATGTTTTTCGGAATGGCCTATTTCAGCGCCATATTCGCAGCATTGCCTTTTATACTTTATTTCTTTGCCAAGAAAAAATTACATGCAGATCCGATTCTTCTCTTCAGCAAATACTTTATTTATTATTGGGCGTTTGATTTATTAATAAGGTATTTCATGCAGCAGATGCCGACGCAGAACATCAAACCTTTTCTAACTTTAGGAATTACCAAGAAAAAACTGGTGAATTATACGCTGCTGAAAATCCTCTTTAATTTTTTCAACTGGGGAAATCTTTTATTTCTTCTTCCCTTCGCCGGCTTGCTGATTTTCGATGGCGGTTACCCTGTAATTCAAGTCATCCTGTTCACCATCGGGATTTTTGCAATTTTTTATTTTAATAATTTTCTGAATATTTTATTGAATGGAAAAGATATCGTGGTGATTTCAGTTTTTGGATTGATGGCCATTTTCGGAGCTTTAGAATACTATAAAATCATTGAACTTTCTCAATATTCTCAGAAAATATTTTATAGTTTTTATCAATATCCGGGCGCTTTTTTACTTCCCGTGATTTTGGCAATTTTAGTTGCATATCTCGCTTATCAGGAAATTTATAAAAACTTTTATTTAGACAAAGGGCTTGAGTTAAAAGTCGCCGAAGGAAAAACCGAAAACATCGCTTTTCTTAACCGTTACGGCGTGATGGGAACTTTCATTAATAATGATATTCGTTTATTAAAGAGAAGCAAAGCCGCAAAATCTGCTGTAATAATGAGCATCTTCTTTTTATTTTACGGGTTATTGACTTTCTCAAAAGGCTACGAAAACAGTTTCATGCAGTTATTTACCGGAATCTTTGTAACAGGCGGATTTATGCTCATGTTCGGTCAGCGCGTGCCAAGTTGGGACAGTTCTTATTATCCGCTGATGATGACGCAAAACGTTCCTTACAAACAGTATTTAAAAGCAAAATGGGCTTTGATCGTCATGGCAATTTTCATTTCCATTATATTGTCTTCGGCTTATCTTTTGATCAGCTGGGAATTTTACCTTACCGTTCTTGCAGCAGGATTGTACAATCTGGGAGTGAATTCTTACATCACTTTATTGGCGGGAGCTTTTAATAAAAAACCAATCGACCTGAATTCTAAAGCGAAATCTTTCGGCGCCGGCGGAAATAATTTCAATATGAAAATTATGCTGCTCCTCCTTCCACAGATGATTTTACCAATGGGCGTTTTTGCGGTTGCCAAATATTTCTTCGGAATTTATCCGGCGGTTGGAAGTTTGGCCATTTTGGGAATTATCGGTTTTATTTTGAGAGATAAAGTCTTTGACATTATTGTTAAAGTGTACAAAACCGAGAAATATTCAACGCTCGAGGCTTTTAAAAAAGTTTAAATTCTACTAATTATTAATATTCATACCATGATTTCAATTCAAAATATATCTAAAGTTTACGGCAACAAAAAAGTTCTTCACATCGAAAACCTCGAAATTCCGAAAGGCGAAAGTTTTGGTTTGGTCGGTAATAACGGTGCCGGAAAAACAACGCTTTTCAGTCTTTTACTCGATTTAATTCAGCCTACGACAGGTTTTATAGAGATCGACGGCCATAAAGTCAATGAAAATGAAAACTGGAAAAATAAAGTTTCTGCTTTTATTGACGACACTTTTTTGATCGGCTACTTAACTCCCGAAGAATATTTTTATTTTCTGGGCGAGCTTCGCGGACAAAACAAAGCCAGCGTTGATGAATTTCTAAAACAGTTTTCGGATTTTTTCAATGGTGAAATTTTAAATGCTAAAAAATACGTGCGGGATCTCTCCAAAGGAAACCAGAAAAAAGTCGGAATTATCGGTGCGCTGATCGGCACGCCGGAAATCATTGTTCTCGATGAACCTTTTGCCAATCTGGATCCTTCCACGCAAATCAAGCTTAAAAAATTAATCAAAGACTGGTCTCAGAAAGAACAGGTAACTTTTCTAATTTCCAGCCACGATTTGGCGCATACAACGGAAGTCAGCAACAGAATTGTTTTGTTAGACAAAGGTCAGATGATCAAAGATATTATCACGGCACCGGAAACTTTGCAGGAACTGGAAGATTTTTTCACCAGTTCGGTGGAAGTTTTTATCTAAATTCGCAGAGACCTCCATTTTCCCTTACCGGAAAATGGATTTTTTTTCAATTCATTATCAAGCACTTATAATTTAAACTAAGAGAAATAATTATTTTCTGTAACCTTTTCAATATTTTTTTGTCTTTAAAGTAGAAATAAAATAAGTATGAAGATTTTGTTCAATCATAAAAAAGATGATTTGTTGAGCCGCCTGAAAAAGCAGGATCCGGTTGCGCAGAAAATCTTCTATGAACAGAATGTAAAGAGATTCTTAAGCATCGGCAAAAGTTACGTAACCGATCTGTACCAAGCGGAAGATTGCGTCATCAAAGGATTTTGTAAAATCTTTAAAAGCATCGACAGTTTCCGCGGCGAAGGCAATCTTGAAGGTTGGGCCAGAAGAATTGTAGTCAACGAATGTTTAAATTTCATTAAAAGCCACAAAACGGTTTTTTATATTGATGACATCAATCCCGCTTTTCTGGAGGATTTTCAGGACGAGATCACAGACTCTGATTTTAATGCGCAGGAACTTTTGGACCAACTTCCCGATGCGTACCGAATGGTTTTCAATCTCTATGTTTTAGAAGATTGCTCGCATCAGGAGATTTCCGAAATACTTAACATTTCTGTTTCAGTGAGCAAAACGCAACTCTTTCGGGCAAAAGAGAAACTCCGAAAAATCTACTTTCAGCAACAGAAAAACTTGAAAAATGAATACCTCGAAATATAATATCGAACAGCAGATTAAAAAACAAATCGACGAACGGGAAATTACTCCATCGAGAGATTTGTGGGCAGAAATTGAAGTTCAAAAAGCCAGTAAAAAGCCTGCCAATGCAAGAATGAACTGGTTTTTAGCGGCGGCATGTCTGGCTTTAATTTTAAGTTTGGGAATTATCCTGATCTCTAATAATGATGAAGTTCCCCAACCGCAAATGGCAGAAACAAAAACTCAACCTGAGAATATACGGGCGGAAAAAAATCTTAAAACGGAATCTTCTTTCCTTGCCGAAAAAACCGAAACGCTCTCTACAGAAAATAAGGTTGCAGTTTCTACTCCGGAAGCAAAATTTGCTAGATCAGAAATTACTGCAAAAAAAAGCGAAGCTCCATTAATAAAGGAAAAACAGGAACAGATTATTTCTGGAATCACCCAAATTCAAATTTCCAGCAGTATTGCGAAAATAGATTCTGCAAAAATTCCGGTTAAGAGAAAGAAATTTGTAGATCCGTCGACCTTACTTTTCTCTGTGGAACACAAAGACGTTATCGAAAATTCCAAAGATGGAAGCAATGTGGCGACGATTGACCTCAACTCTAAATAATTCAATATAAACTTTAAAAAAAATTACTAAGATGATCAAGAAAATTATCATGATGGGATTGCTGTGCCTTTTTTCAACCTCCCAGATGTATGCACAAAAATCATTAAAAATCAACTTGCCTTCCAAAAAAGAATCCGAGATAAGCCCTATCGTAAAGGAAAAAGTTGAAGAATATGCTTTAAAAATAAACGCCATTATTCAGGAAGAAAAAGTATTAATGGAAGCAGAACTTAAAGTTCTTCAGGATAAAAACCTCGACAAAACTGAATTTAGCCTCCAAAAGACAGCAATTGCTGACCGTTTTTCAGAAAAAATAGACCGCAGAATCGAAGCTTTAGGATTTGATCTGGATTCGGTAATCCAAAAGCAGGTGCGATTTTCACTGCTTAATTCCGACACCACTTCCGATGCTGAACTAAAAGCCAATTTGCTGAAAAAATACAGTGCAACAAGAAATGTCTCAGGATATTTTACTTACGGAGTGATGACGCTTACCAATAATTTACCCGACAATGATCTGGATAAAAACATTGGCTACAACAGTAATCTGGAAGTAGGATTAAAACTCAATCATCAGTTTAGCAGAACGAGTCCGTGGGGTTTAATTTCGGGAATAGGTTTGTCCTGGAGAACAGTTCGTCTGGAAAATAATATGATTTTTGCAAAAGACGGCAGCCAGGGTGTTTATGTAGAAAATTATCCCGGAAACACAGATAAAAGTAAATTGAGAACAGCTTATCTAATGGTTCCGTTTGGCTTACAATACAATTTTTCGAAACTGAAAAATGCAGGAATGGATATTCAATACAGAAGTTATTCTGACGGTTTCAGAATTGCGGCAAATGTTTACGGCGGTGTACAGATGTCAACCAATAATATTGTACGTGGAAATCGGGATGATTATAAAAACAGATCAAATTATCAGGTGAATCCTTTTGTTTATGGTGGCCAGCTTACTTTCTCCTATAACAGCATCAGCGTTTTCGTCAAGCGGGATTTCAGCAATTATTTCAAAGACCAATATTTCAAAAACGACAAAGCTTTAATCATTGGCTTGGGCATTGGCTTATAAAATTTCATTCACATTCATATCAACAAAGAATTCCGAGCGATTTGCCCGGAATTTTTATTTTAAAATGGATGTGGAAAATTGCTTTTGCACTGGAATAAATTCGGATCAGTTTCAAAACTTGGGGACTAGGCAAAAATTTTGAATAATCTGAAAATGATACAGTCATTAGTCAGCAATCGGATTTCTGTGCGGGAGCTAAAAAGACATTGTAACTTCGCAAACTATACCCATTTCTACACAAAACCAAAGTGCACCCATCCCCATACCAACCCCTGGCTTATGCTGACTGTATGCTGACTCTTATCATGGTTTCAGGAGGTGAATATCGGTATTCGGAGAATAATTGAAGGTCTGGCTCCTCTTTATTGCCTGGTTGAATCAGCAGGAATTTAAAAATTAACATTCTTCAAAAATAAATATTTCTATCTTTCTCTCCAAGTTTTAGACTTGATCCATAAATTCCAGTGTTGTAATATCGGTCGTTCCTCTGGAACTCTTATCACATTTTAATCATGTTAAGAAAACTTTAATTGATCTTTTCAACCTTTTATCTATAGTCTATAATCCATCAGTCTATTATCTATCCGTCTATTTTAAACCATATCTTCCGGTTTCACCCATTCATCAAACTGTTCAGCAGTCAGAAGTCCTAAATTGATCGCTTCTTCCTTCAAAGTTGTTCCGTTTTTGTGAGCGGTTTTTGCAATTTTTGCGGCATTTTCATATCCGATATGCGTATTTAAAGCAGTGACCAGCATTAATGATTTCTCTACCAGTTCTTTGATTCTCGGTTCATTCGGTTCAATTCCAATGGCACAGTGGTCGTTGAAAGAAATACAGGCATCGCCCAACAATTGTGCGGATTGCAGAAAATTATACGCCATCACCGGTTTGAAAACATTGAGTTCGAAATTCCCCTGCGTTCCCGCAAAAGAAATCGTGGTATCATTTCCTAAAACCTGCGCGCAAACCATCGTCATTGCTTCATTCTGCGTCGGATTTACTTTCCCCGGCATAATCGACGAACCCGGTTCGTTTTCCGGAATATGAATTTCGCCAATCCCACTTCTCGGCCCGGAAGCCAAAAACCGAATATCCTGCGCTATTTTGTAAAGTGCTACTGCAAGCTGTTTCAGCGCGCCGTGACTTTCTACAACCGCATCGTGAGCAGCCAACGCTTCGAATTTATTCGGAGCCGTCTCAAACGGAAGTCCTGTAAATTCGGAAATATATTTCGCGACCAAAATATCGTAACCTTTTGGCGTATTCAATCCCGTTCCAACCGCAGTACCGCCCAAAGCAATTTCCTGCAAATGTTCGAACGTATTGGTAATCGCTTTCATCGCATAATCTAACTGCGCCACATAACCGGAAAATTCCTGACCGAGCGTCAAAGGAGTTGCGTCCATCAAATGCGTTCTGCCGATTTTTACAATGCTTTTGAAATTCTCTTCTTTTTCGTGCAGAGTATTGCTTAGTTTTTCAACTGCCGGCAAAGTATGTTCCACCACTTTCTTATACGCTGCAATATGCATCGCTGTGGGGAAAGTATCGTTTGAACTCTGGGATTTATTTACATCATCGTTGGGATGAATTTCAGATTTTTCTCCTAAAGTTCCGCCATTATTTACATGAGCTCTATTAGATATCACTTCGTTCACATTCATATTCGACTGCGTTCCGGAGCCGGTTTGCCAAATCACCAGCGGAAACTGATCGTTTAGTTGACCTTCTAGAATTTCATCACAAACCTTCGCAATCATATCTCTTTTTTCAATAGAAAGTACGCCCAATTCGGCATTCGTGTAAGCGGCAGCTTTTTTCAGATACGCAAATGCTTCAATAATTTCATGAGGCATCGAAGCTTCCGGACCGATTTTAAAATTATTTCTGGAACGCTCGGTTTGCGCGCCCCAAAACTTATCTGCAGGCACCTGCACATCGCCCATGGTGTCTTTTTCTGTTCTGTAATTCATTGCTTTATTTTTTTAGGAGCAACAGTATTTTCTCTGTTTTTCAAGTTCAGTCCCGCTTTCCACTATATCTTTTATTCCACTGCGTTTCATAAAAGGATGCCGTTGCAATCGGGGCTATTTATTCAATTCGGCTTTTTTTTCCAAAGGTTTGAAAATCCGGCTCTTTAAAATTAAACAATTATAAATCATCCAACGATTTATAACCATTTTAAATATCAATCAAAAGGACAGATTAAATTTATTAAAAGGTAATATTCCTACATTTGAATAAAACCCCCTACATCAATTTTGAATTTACATCGCTTTTATTTTGAATTTACATAAACTATAATCTTATTAAACAATTAGTTATAATTTATAATCACAAATTTATTTTGAATTTACATAACTTTTATTTTGAATTTACATAAAATTATTTCTCCAGGAAATAATCTCGATATTGTTTTTTTTTATCGAAGTTTCGCCTCCATAAATCAACCATTTCTCATCGATCTTCAAAGGAAAAGTTTTCGAAAAATAATGCAGTCCCGAAAACAACTTATCGCTAATTGTTTTGGTGGATTTTATTTCTGCAATTTTCAAATTGCCTTTTCCTTCACTTATCAAATCAACTTCGTTTCCATTACTGTCTCTCCAAAACCAAAAATTCTGCAGCGAATAATGGTGTGCATTTTCTTTTTGCAGATCTGCAATGATGAAATTTTCAAAAATATTTCCCATCATTCTGTTTTCGGAGAATTTCGTGGCATCTGGAATGTTCAGAAGATAACATAATAATCCCGTGTCGTAAAAATACAATTTCGGACTTTTGATAATTCTTTTATTGAAGTTTTCATAATACGGTTCCAACAAAAAAATAACAAAACTGCCTTCCAAAATCGAAAGCCAGGATTTTGCCGTTGGCTGAGAAATCCCACAGTCTTTTGCCAATGCACTCAAGTTCAAAATTTGTCCTGCTCTTCCAGCACAAAGCCGTAGAAATCTCCGAAAAGTCATTAAATCCCGAATATTCAAAAGCTCGCTCAAATCTCTTTGAATATAGGTTTCAATATAATTTTGATAAAAAATATCAGAAGGAATTTCGAGGTCGAAAAGGGCAGGATAAAACCCTTTGGTAATTAAAGTTTCAAAATGGGTTGGCAACAGATCCGCCGCAGAAAGCTCCTGATTATCAAAGGGAAAAAGTTTAAACATCGCAACTCTTCCCGCCAGACTTTGGGTAATATTCTGCAAAAGATGAAAATTCTGAGAGCCCGACAGAATATATTGTCCTTGAATTTTGTCGTTATCAACTTTGGTTTGTAAAAAAGAAAAAAGTTTCGGCGTGCGCTGCACTTCATCAAAAATTATTTTATCTGAATATTTTTCCAGAAAAGAATTAGGGTCTGCTTCCGCAATCGTTCGAATGTCAGGATTCTCAAGAGAAATATATTGATATTCAGGAAAAGCAGATTTCAAAAGAGTGGTTTTTCCCGACTGTCTGGGCCCATTTACGGCAATTATAGGAAACAATTGAATGTATTTTCTTATCGTGTCTTCCAATGTTCTTTTTACAATCATAGCCTCATTACTTACCTACAAAGATAATCTTAATTTTGAATTTACATAGCTTCTATTTTGAATATACATAACTTTAACAACTGATTAATAATAGATTATAATTTTTATCCTTTTTTTACTTTGAATTTACATAAGTTTTAGTTTGAATAATAAATCAAAAAATATCAACCTGATAATAATCCTGAAAATGCGGTTTCGTGGCAAGTCTAAAATTCCTTAATTTTACACTTCAAAAAAAATTAAAAAATGGAATTCCACTACCAAGAACCTTATCCGATCTTAAAAGACGATACCCAATATAAAAAACTCACCTCCGAATATGTAACCGTGGAACAGCTCGGCGACAGAGATATTTTAAATATCGATCCAAAAGGATTAGAACTTCTTGCAGAAAATGCTTTGGCAGACGTTTCTTTTATGTTGCGTTCTGCACATTTACAAAAACTGAGAAACATTATTGAAGATCCTGAAGCAACTGATAACGACCGTTTTGTGGCCTATAATCTTTTACAGAATGCTGCAGTTGCGATTGAAGGAGCACTGCCTTCCTGCCAGGACACAGGAACCGCAATCTGTGTAGCAAAAAAAGGTGAAAACGTTTACACCGGAGCTGACGACCCAGAATGGATTTCAAAAGGAATTTACAACACCTATCAGGAAAAAAACCTGAGATATTCCCAAATCGTTCCTTTAACAATGTTTGAGGAAAAGAATTCCGGCTCTAATCTTCCCGCTCAAATCGACATTTATGCCGAAACTGGAAACGAGTACAAGTTTTTATTTTTAGCAAAAGGCGGCGGCTCAGCAAATAAAACTTTTCTCTATCAGAAAACGAAATCTTTGCTCAATGAAAATTCTTTGGATGCTTTTGTCCGTGAAAGAATTATGGATCTGGGAACTGCGGCTTGCCCGCCCTACCATTTGGCTTTGGTGATTGGCGGAACTTCTGCAGAAGCCAATTTAGCAGCAGTGAAAAAAGCGAGCGCCGGATATTACGATCATCTTCCAACTGAAGGAAATATGGGCGGACAGGCATTCCGTGATTTGGAATGGGAAAAAAGAGTTCAGAAAATATGCCAGGAAAGTTCCATCGGAGCACAGTTTGGCGGAAAATACTTAACCCACGATGTTCGGGTGATACGACTTCCCCGTCACGCAGCTTCCTGTCCCGTTGGAATGGGCGTTTCCTGTTCTGCCGACAGAAATATCAAAGGAAAAATTACCAAAGACGGAATCTTTCTGGAACAGCTGGAAACCAACCCAAAACGTTTTTTACCGGAAACAGCACCACACTTGGAAGCAGCCGTAAATATCGATCTAAACCAACCAATGCCGGACATCTTAGCGGAACTTTCAAAATACCCTATTAAAACACGGCTAAGTCTAAACGGTACTTTAATCGTTGCCCGGGATATCGCTCATGCAAAAATCAAAGAATTGTTAGACAGCGGAAAACCGATGCCTGACTATTTCAAAAACCACCCGATTTATTACGCAGGTCCGGCAAAAACCCCAACGGGAATGGCTTCAGGAAGTTTCGGTCCCACCACCGCCGGCAGAATGGATGTTTATGTAGACGAATTCCAATCTCATGGAGGAAGTATGATTATGCTCGCCAAAGGAAACCGAAGTAAAGAAGTTACCGACGCCTGTCACAAATATGGCGGATTTTACCTAGGATCGATTGGCGGACCGGCAGCAATCTTAGCAAAAGAAAACATTACCTCCGTAGAAATTGTTGATTTTGAAGAGCTTGGAATGGAAGCTGTGCGAAAAATTGAAATTAAGAATTTCCCGGCTTTCATTATTTCGGATGACAAAGGAAATGACTTCTTCGAATCAATCGCCCATTAAGTAAATTTATAATCAATTAAAATAACAAAAATCAGGAGCAAATTTTTTGTCCACATCAAAATTTATCCTATTTTTGCCTAAAATCTATTACAATGATCCTGTTATCATCATTTTGGCCTTTCTACCAGTTCCTTTGGACCATATATTTCGTATGTATGTTCTTGATTGGGTTCTGGTGTATTTTTATGTTTTTTGGATATATCATTCCACTTTGGCTTACTGTCGGATTGGCAGAATATTTTGGAAAAACAAAACCTTTTGATCCAGAAGAAGTAAGAAGAAAAATCATGACCGAGCAGGAAGGAGTAGAACTTCTTTACAGCAACCCAAAAGGGCGCGGTCCATTTCTTCACACCGACGGTCATCACTAGTTGATGTCATTGCTTTCCCTCATTAATTCGGGAAAAGCAATCACAAAGCAAAATCATATATAACAATCAGTTTCTATTTTTAGGAACTGATTTTTTTGTGCGGCTCCACTCTCGCAGAGAGCTGTCATTTGAATTATCGAAGGACGCGGTGTTTTTTTAAGGAGCTACAAAACTCCGTTGTTTTACAAGACCCCACCCGTTTTCCGCTGTATCTTTTACTCCACTTCGTTCCGCAAAAGGATGCCGCTGCAACCGAGGCTACAACAACTTGCAGTTCTTATTTCCACAGGCAGAATCAACGTTGCCCTCCTCCAGAAAGGGATTTAAAATGAGAATCCCAGCTGCAAGACGATTGATTAAAAACATCCATTTCTTCAGCAGTCCTATTTAGGAAACCTGCTCTTTCTACTTGGCTCATTTTTCTTTATCTTTGCACACTACAAAAATCCCAAAATGTCAAAGTCACTTATACCGAAACTCGAAGCCATAAAACAACGCTATAACGAAGTTGCAGACCTTATCATCCAGCCGGAAATCATTTCTGACCAGAAAAAATACTCCACGCTGAATAAAGAATACAGCGACCTGGGGAAAATTGTTGCTGTTTTCGACCAATACATGCAGGCTTTGAACACGATTGAAGAATCCGACGAAATCATCGCCGACGGTTCAGATAAAGAGTTTGTCGAAATGGCAAAAGTAGAAAAATACGAAATGCTCGATAAAATCCCAGGATTGGAAGAACAGTTAAAAGTTCTTTTGATCCCAAAAGATCCGACCGATGACAAAAACGTTATCGTCGAATTAAGAGCCGGTACTGGTGGCGATGAAGCGGCAATTTTTGTAGAAGATGTCTATCGCGCCTACGCCATGTATTTCAAATCAAAAGGCTGGAAACATGAAATAACCGATTTCAGCGAAGCTTCAAAAGGCTACAAGGAATTGATTTTAAGAGTTGAAGGAAATGACGGCGTTTATGGCATCATGAAATTCGAATCCGGCGTTCACCGGGTACAGCGCGTTCCTGAAACAGAATCGCAAGGAAGAGTTCACACCTCGGCAATTACCGTAGCCGTTTTACCGGAAGCAGAAGAAATTGACTTTGAACTAAATCCGGCAGACATCGAAATGCAGACTTCGAGATCTGGTGGTGCAGGTGGGCAAAACGTAAATAAAGTAGAAACAAAAGTTCAGTTGACGCACAAACCTTCCGGAATGGTCGTGGTTTGTCAGCAGGCACGTTCCCAGTTGGCTAACCGTGAACTGGCAATGGAAATGCTTCGTACCAAATTATACGATATCGAATTGCAAAAAGCAGTTGGTGATGTTGCCGCCCAAAGAAAATCAATGGTTTCCACCGGAGACCGTTCGGCAAAAATTAAAACCTATAACTATTCTCAAGGAAGAGTTACCGATCACAGAATCAACAAGTCAATGTACAACCTTGATGCATATATGAACGGTGATATCCAGGAAATGATTGACGCCGTGATTATGGCGGAAAATGCAGAGAAAATGAAAGGCGAGGAGGATAATTATTAATATAATCCTTAAACAGGTTCAACATATTTATAAAACTTTCAGATTTTTCTGGAAGTTTTTTTTAATAAATCTTTGGTCGCTGCGTTATTGAATTCGTGAATGCACAAAAATCAACAGTTAAATTGCGATATTTTTTCTGCCATAAAAATTTCTTAAAAAACCGTAACTTTACTTCCTCTAAAGCCAAGAACAATGCGCCAAAAAATACAAAACACAAATCCAGACTTTTCCCTAAAACCGGAACAAACAGTTCCCTATTTTTTCGAAAAAGACGGTTTGGAAATGAAATCCTCTTACACCGAAAAAGATTCAAAAACTTTAACAGAAAAACAATATTCTGCAGGAGTTGCACCTTATTTGAGAGGACCATATTCAACCATGTATGTTCAAAAACCTTGGACGATTCGGCAATATGCAGGATTTTCGACGGCGGAAGAATCCAATGCTTTTTATAGAAGAAATTTAAAAGCTGGACAAAAAGGTTTATCTGTTGCATTCGATTTGGCAACGCATCGTGGCTACGATTCCGATCATCCGAGAGTGGAAGGTGATGTCGGAAAAGCTGGCGTTGCGATTGATTCCATCGAAGACATGAAGATTTTATTTAATGAGATTCCTTTGGATGAAATCTCGGTTTCTATGACGATGAACGGCGCCGTTTTACCGGTATTGGCATTTTACATTGTGGCGGCAGAAGAACAGGGAGTTTCACAAGAAAAGTTATCAGGAACCATTCAGAATGACATTCTAAAAGAATTCATGGTTCGGAATACCTATATTTATCCACCGACTCCTTCCATGAAAATCATTGCTGATATTTTTGAATATACGGCTAAAAACATTCCGAAATTTAATTCCATTTCCATTTCGGGTTATCACATGCAGGAAGCTGGTGCGACGCCGGTATTGGAAATGGCGTACACTTTAGCCGACGGTTTAGAATATGTAAGAACCGGAATGAAAGCCGGAATGAAAGTCGATGATTTCGCTCCCCGTTTATCTTTTTTCTGGGCAGTTGGAATGAATCATTTTATGGAAATTGCCAAAATGCGGGCAGCGCGCTTTATCTGGGCAAATTTATTAACGCAATTCAATCCGCAGAATCCCAAATCTTTAGCCTTAAGAACCCATTCGCAAACTTCGGGTTGGAGTTTAACAGAACAGGAACCTTTCAATAATATTACCAGAACGGCTATTGAAGCTTTGTCTGCAGCACTAGGCGGAACGCAATCTTTGCATACGAATGCCTTGGATGAAGCGATCGCTTTGCCAACCGATTATTCCGCAAAAATTGCCAGAAATACCCAAATCATTCTACAACAGGAAAGTGGAATCTGCGATGTCGTCGATCCAATGGGCGGAAGTCACCTGGTAGAAAGTTTGACTCAACAAATGATTGATGAAGCTATGAAATTCATCGATGAAGTTGAATTGGAAGGCGGAATGACCAAAGCCATAGAAGCCGGAATTCCGAAAATGAGAATCGAAGAAGCCGCCGCAAAAAAACAAGCGAAAATCGACAGTGGCGAAGAATTTATCATTGGGGTAAATTCCTTTAAATCCACTCAAAAACAAATGGATTTAGAAATATTGGATATCGATAATTCCGAAGTTCGAAGAAAACAGATTGAAAGATTGCATCAAATCAAGAACGATCGAAATCCCGAAGCGGTTGCAGAAGTTTTAAATCAATTAAAAGAAGCTGCAAAATCCGGCGACGGAAATTTACTTGAAATCTGCATTGAAGCGGCAAGAAGAAGAGTAACTTTGGGAGAAATGAGCGACGCTATGGAAGAAAGTTTCGGACGTTACAAAGCCAATATCAGAACCATACAAGGAGTTTACGCCATGAATGCAAGCAAAAATGAATACTTCGGTAAAGCACTTTCTTTAGCGGAAAAGTTTGAAGAAAACGAAGGACGAAGACCGCGAATTATGGTCGTGAAAATGGGACAGGACGGTCATGACCGTGGTGCAAAAGTAGTGGCAACAGCATTCGCCGATATGGGATTCGACGTTGATGTGGCACCATTATTCCAAACACCGGAAGAAGTGGCAAAACAGGCGGTAGAAAATGACATTCATATTTTGGGTGTTTCCTCTTTGGCGGCCGGCCATAAATTTCTAGTTCCGCAGGTTGTGGCAGAATTGAAAAAGCTCGGTGCAGATGACATTACCATCGTTGTTGGAGGCGTAATTCCTAAACAGGATTATGAGTTTCTTTATGAAAACGGTGCTGATTTTATTTTCGGACCTGGAACGAATCTACCTAAATCGGCTTGTGAGATTTTGGAAGGATTTTTAAAATAGACTAATAGATAAAAGAAGAAAGATAAAAGACTTCGAGTCGTAATATTAAATTAAGAGAGAGAAATAAAGTCTAATTACTCTCTTTTAATTATTTTAAGTTAGATTAAAGAGCAATAATCAAATTTTCTACTTCCGACTTTCGGTCGAAATATTTCTTTTGTAAATCCGAATTCTCTCCCATTCTTTTATAATATTCCAAAGCTTTTTGTCCGAAGAATTTTTTATGAAAATCAGAAACATCGGGAACTAGTGGAAATTCTTTATGAAAGAGCATTTCGTAATACGACTGAAATTCTCTTTCGTTTTTATCTTCTACTAAAGTTTCCTGCGCTTTCTGACGAACGTGCAACATTTCATGCGCAACCATGTTTGCAACCAAATTCAGATCGAAATCAAAAAGGTTTCGGGGAATCATAACCATTTGTTTTTCGCCGAGAACTCCTTCTGTGGTCAACAACATTTTATCAGGTTCCAATTCTGTCCGGAAACCGAAACCTGCAAAGTTTTCGCTTTCTAATCCGAAGAAATTAATGAGAAATTGTGCAGCATCGAAAATCTGATCATGCTGTTTGTAAGCGTTGAGATGGTCTTTGACATGTTCTAAATTCATCACTTAAAGATATTAATTTTTGCTTCAAAACATGATCTGTAACTAAAGTTTTTTAATACAAATGGGCAAAGAAACTACAAATACACTTAAAAAATTACGGTCGCAAAGGCGTTTGACTTCGTCGAATCTTCGGTTCCACTTAGCAAAGTGCAGATTTAAAAATATTAATATTGAATTTACGATTGAATGAAATTTGTAAACCGTTGATTTGGCTAAAGCCACTCACTTGTTTTCATAAAAAAACGAGCCGAAGCCCGTTTCTATTGATGGTTTTGTTTAGAAAACAATTTTATTTTTAAATCCCAGTTGCGACCCGACTTGAGTGGAGCTCTTTTTAATTGTGGGCTGAGCGATGCAGAAGCCGATAATTAAAAAAGCGGGAACGGAAGGCGGAAAAGTCGCCAAAAAAAAATAAAAAATTAACTTTCGACGTAGTCAAGTTTGTCGCCCTAATAAATATCTTCAAACTCCATATCCACTTCTAATTTCTCTGCCAAAAGTTTGGAAATTTTAACTCTAAGTGGTTCAATATCGATATTTTCCATTGCGTCATTCGCAAAGGCGAACAATAACATTGCCTGCGCTTCTTTTTTGGAAATTCCACGGGCACGAAGGTAAAACAAAGCGTCTTCATTCAATTGACCGACTGTACAACCGTGAGAACATTTCACATCATCTGCGAAAATTTCGAGTTGTGGTTTGGTGTCAACCGATGCTCCTTCATCCAACAGAATATTATTGTTTTGCTGATAAGCATTGGTTTTCTGCGCGATTTTATCTACAAAAACTTTACCGTTGAAAACCCCGTGAGATTTGCCTTTGTAAATTCCTTTGTAGTTTTGGTAGCTCTCGCAATGTGGCGTTTTGTGATGAACTGCGGTATGATGATCCACCAATTGCTCGCCATCGATGATCGTAATTCCGTTCATAAACGAGTTGATATTTTCACCGTTATGAATGAAATCCAAGTTGTTACGCACTAATTTTCCTCCGAAAGAGAAAGTGTTCACCGTCGTTAAACTGTCACGTTCCTGTTTGGCGAAAGTGTGATCCATCATGTACGAAGTGTCGCTGTCATTCTGCACTTTATGCCAATCTGCTTTTGCATTTTGGTACGTAAAAATTTCAGTCACAGAATTGGTAAAAACGTAAGTTTCATCGAAATTATGGTGGCTTTCGATGACTTCGATTTTAGAGCCTTCTTCAGCAATCAATAGATTCCGGGTGTTGTAAACTGTGTTTTCTTCCTGGTTCTGAGAAATATAGAAAACGTGAATCGGTTTTTCGATGACCACATTTTTTGGGACTTTTAAGAAAAATCCTTGCTTGCAATAAGCAGTATTCAAATTCGTAAACGCTAAATTTTGATCAGCGATTGTATTGAAATACTGATCGAAAACGTCTTTATGTTTTGGATCGTTGAGTGCATAATTGAACGAAAGTAACTCTACATTTTCAATGGTAATTTTTGACAGTTCTTTATGCAACTTTCCATTAATGAAGACAATCCAGTCGAAATTTTCTTCGCCCAAATGCAGTTCCTCAATCTGTTCTTTGGAAATCGTATGTGCTTCTGTAGGGAAGAAATTATAATTTTTCTCGGTGATTTCCCGTAAGTTCGTGTATTTATATTCCTCGTCTTTTTTAGTGGGAAAACCGTAATGAAAGAACTTTTTGAGTGCTTCATTCCGGGTCTCATCCAGAAAACGGTGTTGAAGCGTTTCTAAAAAAGCGGTGTGGTTATTCTGTATATTTTCTAATAGAGCCATTATTTATATTTGATATTTGAAGTTTGATATTTGAAATTCTTATGCTCAAACATCATTCATTTTCTTTATTCCTATTAAATTTATTGCCTTTATGTTCCGAATTTTTAAGATAAGTAATAAATCCTGACAGCATTTCCGACATGTTAGCTGCTTCATCTTTAAGAGCTAAAAAAGTACTTTCATCCAGATAATTCCGATCAAATGCCCTTATTAACTGAGAACGGACTTCTCCTACAGACCCTTTCGACATGGTAAGGAAATTTACAAATTCTCTGTTTCCCTCCCTTTCGAAACCTTCAGCAATATTATCCATCACAGAAGCAGAAGACCGATCGATTTGATTTTGATCATGTTTTTGAAATTTGATATTTTTAAGACCATGCCTGTCTATATTTTGACAAAAAATCCTTGATTTTTCCAAATTTCCAGATCTTCGAAGTTTTTATCGTTCGCATAATATCAAATTTCTAGCATCAAATTTCAAATTAATTAAGCAGCCAATCGTACCCTTTTTCTTCCAATTCTAAAGCAAGAGATTTATCACCGGTTTTGATGATTTTTCCGTCAGCTAAAACGTGTACAAAATCGGGTTGAATATAATCTAAAAGTCTTTGGTAATGAGTGATTAAGAGAACCGCATTTCCTTCACTTCTGAAAGAGTTTACGCCGTCTGCAACGATTCTTAAGGCATCAATATCCAATCCGGAATCGGTTTCATCCAGAATCGCTAATTTCGGATTCAACATCATCATTTGGAAGATTTCGTTTCTTTTTTTCTCGCCACCGGAAAAACCTTCGTTGAGTGAACGGGCCAGAAAATCTCTTTTGATATTTAATTTCTCAGAATTTTCTTTGACCAAAGCCAACATTTCTTTCGCCGGCATCGCTTCTAAACCTTTTGCTTTTCGGTTTTCGTTGATGGCCGCTTTGATAAAGTTGGTCACGGTAACTCCCGGAATTTCTACCGGATATTGGAACGAAAGGAAAATTCCTTCGTGCGCTCTTTCTTCAGGCGCATCTTCGATGATATCTTTACCTTCGAAAAGAATTTCACCGTCGGTAACTTCATATTCCTCTTTCCCTGCAATAACTGAGGCTAAAGTAGATTTTCCTGCTCCATTGGGTCCCATAATAGCGTGTACTTCGCCGGGATTGATTTGTAGATTGATTCCTTTTAAGATTTCTGCTCCGTCCTGGATTCTCGCGTGTAAGTTGTTAATTTTTAACATAATATGAAATGAGGTAATTAGATAATTTAAAAGTTAATTACTTCCTGTTTTTTTACTGTTATGATATATAATTTCTTTAAAAAAAGTTTTGAAATGAAAGTTCAAATGGAAAGATCATTTTTACCCAACACTTCCTTCTAAAGAAATTTCTAATAATTTTTGGGCTTCAATCGCAAATTCCATCGGTAGCTTATTCAAAACTTCTTTTCCGAAACCGTTGACGATCAATGCAATTGCTTTTTCGGTGCTGATTCCTCTCTGATTGCAATAGAAAATTTGGTCTTCACCTATTTTTGAAGTCGTCGCTTCGTGCTCGAGTTGAGCGGTCGGATTTTTTACTTCGATATAAGGGAAAGTATGTGCGCCACATTCATTGCCCATTAAAAGAGAATCACATTGCGAAAAGTTGCGTGCTCCTTTTGCAGAAGGCATCATTTTCACTAATCCTCTATAAGAGTTGTTTGATTTTCCTGCGGAAATTCCTTTAGAAATAATCGTTGATTTGGTATTTTTCCCGATGTGGATCATCTTGGTTCCGGTATCTGCATACTGGTGATGATTGGTTACCGCAATTGAATAAAATTCTCCAACAGAATTATCACCTTTTAAGATACAGCTCGGATATTTCCAGGTTACAGCAGAACCGGTTTCAACCTGCGTCCAGGAAATTTTTGCGTTTTTCTCACAAATTCCCCGTTTGGTTACGAAATTGAAAACGCCACCTTTACCTTCTGAATCTCCGGGATACCAGTTTTGAACGGTAGAATATTTAATTTCTGCATCATCCATTGCGATTAACTCTACGACCGCCGCATGCAGCTGATTTTCATCTCTTGCAGGTGCAGTACAGCCTTCCAGGTAAGAAACATAGCTACCTTCATCAGCGATTAACAAAGTTCTTTCAAACTGACCGCTTCCGGATTTATTAATTCTGAAATAAGTGGAAAGTTCCATCGGACATTTCACGCCTTTTGGAATATAGCAGAAGCTTCCGTCTGAAAATACGGCTGAGTTTAAAGCTGCATAGTAGTTATCCCCTCTTGGAACTACCTTTCCGATATATTTACGCACCAATTCCGGATAATCTCTGATGGCTTCAGAAATAGCGCAGAAAATAATTCCTTTATCTTTTAAAGTTTTTTGAAATGTAGTTTTTACAGAAACTGAGTCAATCACAATATCCATTGCAACCCCTGAAAGTCTTTTCTGTTCCTCAATATTGATTCCTAATTTTTCAAAGGTTTTCAGTAATTCCGGATCTACTTCATCTAAACTGGCTAATTCCGGTTTTACTGTTGGCGCCGCATAATAACGAATGGCTTGGAAATCTGGCTTTTCATAAGTCACATTTGCCCATTCCGGCTCCTCCATTTTCAGCCACATTCTGTAAGATTCCAGACGCCACTCGGTCATCCATTCTGGTTCTTCTTTTTTCGCAGAAATCATTCTTACGATTTCTTCAGATAAACCGGTCGGAAAATCGTCATATTCTATATCCGTGGTAAACCCGTATTCATATTTTTGATTTTCAAGATCGACCCTAAGATCGTCTTCCGTATATTTTGTTGCCATTTTTTATATGAAAATTAAATGTGTTTTACAGCGAGAAACTCTCACCGCAACCGCAAGTTCTGTTTGCATTGGGATTGTTGAATACAAATCCTTTCCCATTCAACCCTGCTGAAAATTCTAGTATTGTTCCTGCTAAATAAAGCACTGATTTTTTATCGACAATGATCTTAATCCCATTATCTTCGAAAACCTGATCTGAATCTGTTTTTACATTATCAAATTTCAGAACATATTCTAAACCGGAACAACCGCCGCTTTTTACACCGACTCTTATATAATCTTCCAAAGGATCGAAACCGTCTTCAGTCATTAACTGAAAGGCTTTTTCTTTCGCTAGATCGCTAACTTTTATCATTGTTTTTATTTAGAATCATTTTAGATTGCAAAATTACTAATAATATAATGAATATCAAATTTGCTTCGGTATATTTGTCTATCAATCTTATAGACGGTGAAATTTAACTTTTACCTTTAATTATTATCAAAAATCAAATTATTTAAGAATGAAAAAAATCGCCGTGCTTACCCTGGGCTTAGCTGCCCAAATTATTTTCGCTCAAGCGAACCGTTTTGTGTATCAAGTCACTATGAAACCAGATTCTACGGATAGAAGTGCCACAAAAACAGAATTAGCCCATCTTGACATTTCCGGAGGAAACTCTATTTTCTACGCTGAAAACAGATTGAAAAGAGATTCCATTATGGGACGGATGAGACAGACCGGAAGTTTTAATTTTGACAGAAGCCAAATGCAGAATTTGCGAACCAATATGGATTTCATTATTGAAAAAGATTACAAAACCGCGAAAAAATTATATAAAGCAAGAATTCTGCGCGATCAGTACGCTTATGAAGAAGACCGGCCAATGAACTGGAAAATCCTTCCCGAAACAACAACTATTGGCGAATACAAAACCCAGAAAGCAGAAACACAATTTGCTGGGAGAACTTGGCACGCTTGGTTTACGACCGAAGTTCCTTTTCAGGATGGCCCTTATAAATTTTCAGGATTGCCGGGTTTAATTGTAAAAGTTGAAGATGCTAAAGGCGATTACAGTTTCGATTTAAAAGAAGCAAAGAAAATTAATGAAATTGCTGCTTTCGAACAATTTGGCTCTACGATTTCGGTGAAAAGAGCTGCATTTGAAAAGCAGCAGGATCAGTTCAGAAAAGACCCAGCTGCAGCGATGGCAGCGATGACACGTGGTGGTGGATCATTTAGAATTCAGATGGATCCAAATCAGCGAAAACAAATGGAGGAACGCCAAAAAGAAGAACAGAAGAAAAATAACAATCCGATTGAGTTAAAATAAATTATAAACAATCCCGGTTCGCAATTGTGAACCGGGATTGTTTTGTTTTAGGTTTTAAATATTCTCCTCAGCCTTCAGCCATTTCGAACTGGAAAGGTATTGATTGTCGGGATAATAAATAAAAAGACAATTTTTCCCTTTGATGGTATTGATAATCGGTTCAGCCAAAGCGCGGGGAACAGCGGGGCAACCCCAGCTTCTGCCAATGCGTTTTTGATTTTTAATAAAACCTTCGCTCACATAATCTGCACCGTGCATCACGATCGCGCGACGGAAGGCGGCATCATTGTAACCGGAATCCATTCCTTCAAGTTTCAACGAATAACCGTTGGAACCATTATAAGTACTTTCTGTAATGAAAAAACCAAGACTGCTTTGCAAAGAACTCTCGGTATTTGAAAATTTCTGAGCGAATTCTTCACCTGTGTTTTTTCCGTGTGCAACCAGCGAGTTATAAAGGACTTTTTTTTCATTCAAATCAATGACCCAAAGTCTCTTCTCTGTGGACGATAACGAAAAATCGCAAATGGTTAATAAATGAGAATCTTCATCTAATTTTCCTTCTTTTTTAAGATTGGTAAATCCTAAAAAGGCTTTTGAAAAAACTTCGGACTGCAGCCGGTTGATGTTGTCGAAACTGATCGAACTGTAAATTTCTTCCGCATATTTTGCGGTGGAGCTCGGCTCTGCTTTCAGGACTAAATTTTGTGTTTGTTTATTTAAAGGAGTTTCTGTCGGGTTTTTCTCCAAATCTTCTAATTTATAAAAAGAGGTAGCGAAAAATAAAACAGTTATTAATGGTAAAAGGACCTTCTTCATTCTATATTATGTTAAACGATTTTTCGTTGGCAAAATTACAATTAATTAATTGTCAAGCAATTGAATAGTAAATTTTTAACTTTATTTAAGAAGATTTAACGATTATCAGGTTACGTCGATTATATTTATTAATTTTGCAAAAGCATGTCACGAACTTTGAAAATATTTTTTATCGTTTTGGGATTGAGTATTTTTATTCTTCCCAAGCAGATGATTTATGCTCAAACTACTGTTCAGTGCTGTGATCAGAAACCGACCAAAGAAGAGTGTTGCAAAACAAAAAAACCAATCTCCTGTCATTCTGAAAACTCCACAGACCATTCCCAAAAAAACAAATGCGGCGACGATTGTAACAAATGTCATTCCTGCACGGTTCATTTCGTAATGAATTATCTTTCATCAGAATTTAATTCAAATTTAAAAAAGCATTTGTTTATTCAGGACCTTAATTTCGGGTATGGGAATTCTTATTTCTCTTCCAACATTCAAAACATCTGGCAACCGCCTAAAATAGGTTAACACATTAGACTACAGCCAAAAGAACGTTCTTTTGGCAACCTTTTTATGTTAATTAACTTATTTTAAAAATGAAAACTTTGTTAAAAAGTCTTTGCTTATTTTCCCTGATATTCACTTCATTCTTATACGCACAAACGGTCACAAAATCAACTTTTCTGGTTAAAGGAGAATGTGCGATGTGTAAAGAAAGAATCGAAAATACCGCAAAAAAAACAGGCGCAAAAGCCGCCAACTGGAACGCCAACACTCAGCAGCTTGAAGTAGAATTTGATGCTACAAAAACTTCGGCTGATCAAATTTTAAAGAAAATCGCAAATGTTGGACACGACAACGAAAAATTCACTGCAGCTGATACGGTTTACGAAAACCTGCCTTCCTGCTGTCATTATGATCGAGCGCCTTCTTTTCTAAAAAAGGAAATTGTTACGAAACCTTTGAAAAATGACAATCAATTTTTTGTACGCGGAAACTGCAGTTCATGCAAAGCAAGAATCGAAAAAGCAGCGGCCAATGCTGGTGCAGATTCGGCAACCTGGGATGCAGAAACGCAGATTGTAACTTTAAACTTTAATCCTGAAAAAACTTCAGCGGATTTAATTTTAAAAAAGATCGCAGATGTTGGTCATGATAATGAGATGTACACTTCGAAAGATGATACTTACAAAAATCTTCCCGGCTGCTGCCTGTACGACCGGGAATTACCTTTGGGTGTAAAAAGCGATTTGGTTCACCATGACGAAGCGCCAGCACCTAAAAAAGATTTTTCACAACATGCTGACCATTTCGATAAATCCATCGAAGAAGTCCGGTTAATCAAACTGGCAGATGCGACCGCTTTAAGCAAGAAAGAAACGGGATTAACCTTTAATATCGGAACCAAAGAGTTATTGAAAGCAGCCTGCTGCAATTTATCGGAAAGTTTTGAAACGAATGCGACCGTTGACGTTTCTTTCACGAACGCTGTTACCGGAACCAAGCAACTTAAAATGTTAGGTTTGGATCAGAAATACACCGCTTTAACAAAAGAACTTTTGCCCTCAATCCGTGGTTTAGCAGCACCTTATGGCCTGAATTTAATTCCCGGAAGATGGATTGGCGGAATCCAGTTGACAAAAGGCGGAAGTACCGTGGTTAATGGCTACGAAAGTATCACGGGTCAAATTAATACTGAACTTTTAAAAGTTAATGAAAAACCGGAAACAGCGATCAACTTTTTTGCAGACGCAAACGGAAGACTGGAGAGCAATATTACCGCGACTTCTCAGTTGAACGAACATTGGAATCAGTCGATATTGCTTCATGGCAATGCAACTTTAGGAAAAATTGATTCTAATAATGACGGCTTTCTGGATCAACCGACGGGAAATCAAATTAACGCTGCCTATCTTTTAAATTATAATGATTTGGAACATTCCGGCTTAGGAACTCATTTCGGAGTTAGCTTTGTAAAAGATGAACGTTTTGGCGGACAAACTGCTTTTGATAAAAAGATTGACCGTTCTCAACAAACTGCTTACGGCGTCGGAATTGATCTTTCGCGTTTTGAAATCTGGAATAAAACCGGATATATTTTTAAAGGTAAACCTTACCAAAGTATCGGCTGGATGAATCAGTTCACGACGCATCAACAGGACAGTTTTTTTGGAAACAGAAATTATTGGGGCAACCAGAATACTTTTTACTCGAATTTGGTTTTTGAAAGCATTATCGGAAACACCAATAATAAATTCAAAACGGGTGCAAGTTTTCTGTATGACCAATATGATGAGGACTATCTGACTCAAAATTATAAAAGAACGGAAACCGTGCCTGGATTATTTTTCGAATATACTTTGACAGGACTGAAATACACTTTGGTTGCCGGCGCCAGAACAGATTTTCACAATTTGGCAGGAACGCAGTTTACGCCGAGATTAAACTTTAAATATGATGTTTTGCCTAAAACCATTCTTCGCCTTTCGGCCGGAAAAGGTTTTAGAACCGCTAATGTTTTTGCAGAAAGTCAGCAATATTTCGGATCGAACAGACAAATTGAAATCTTAGGAAATGGCGGAAAAATTTATGATTTACAACCAGAAATTGCCTGGAATTACGGGGCAAGTGTACAGCAGGAATTCAAGTTGTTTAACAGAAAAGCAACTTTGGTAGCCGATTTTTTCAGAACAGATTTTCAAAATCAGGTATTGAGCGATTTAGATATTTCACCACAGAAAATCGTTTTCTATAATCTGGAAGGAGAATCATTTGCGAACAGTTTTCAAACCCAGTTAGATTTTGTACCAGCGAAAAATTTAGAAATGAGACTGGCTTATAAGTACTACGATGTAAAGGCCGATTTCTTGGGAGGGAAAAGAGAAATTCCATTTATGGCAAAAAACAGAGGTTTCTTTAATGCTTCCTACGCTACCGATAAAACAGACAAAGGAGCTTTCTGGAATATCGATGCAACGCTTCAGCTGATTGGAAAACAGAAGCTTCCCAATTTAAATGCGAATCCATCAGAATACAGATTACCGGAATATTCTAAAAGTTACACGACCCTTAATGCCCAAATTTCCAGAAACTTTAATAAAAACATTCGTGCATATATCGGTGGTGAAAACCTGTTAGGTTACACCCAGAACCGTCCGATTATCGATGCTGAAAACCCTTTTGGGAATTACTTTGACGCAGGAATGATTTATGCACCGGTTATGGGAGCAAATGTATATTTCGGCTTGGATTTTAAGTTCTAATTAAATTTCATACTTTTGAAAAAAATAGAAAACATGAGATTATTACCTTTATTAATAGCAGGTGCAACGCTTCTTTATTCCTGCGATAAAAAAGAGAAAACCGTTTCAGATACTGAAAATGTAACGGAAGTACAGAAAGATTCGGTTATGAAGGATGGATCTGTTACTTACACCGCTGAAGAAGGCGAAGTTGCGACCGCCGTCGCCGCAAATAATCAGGCAGTAAAACCGGCATTGAATCCGGAACATGGTCAGCCTTATCACCGTTGCGAAATCCCCGTTGGCGCACCGATTGACAGCGCGCCTTCTCAAAGTGCGGCACCTCAGGTAATGCCTCAACAAAATGCTTCAGGCAATAATTTTGACACGAGACCCATTTCGCCTTCAGTTTCGTCTTCGCCTGCACCAATGCAGGCCTCAGGACCGAAACCTGCTAATAATCCAGCACACGGCGAACCTCATCACCGATGTGATTTAGCAGTTGGTGCTCCTTTAACTTAAAAATCAAAAATTAAAAAAGCGGAAAATACAAAATATTCCGCTTTTTGAAACTTGAACTTGACTTTTAAAACCTCGGCAATGTCGGGGTTTTTTTCTATTTTAAATAAACCAGGTCGCCTTTAAAATCATCTTCTAAACTATTCAGGACTTTTGCTGTTTTGGTTTTTTCAATAAGTCCTTTCACAAAAAAACTGGTTTCGAAGAATTGGCGGTGGACACCCGGAAGCAGTTCCATGAAATAATCCATCCCAACTTGATTGTTATGCAGATCCATTTTGGTTTCGAGCGGCTTATTGGGGAAGAGTTCTTCGTGCAAGTCAGTCATTTCCTTACAATACTGCAAAGCTTTTTGTGGCGAAGAAATTTTACAACAGTACATCAGAATCAGGCAGTTCCAAAGCGCATGTCGGAAAGCGTTTCCTTCTCCATTGGTCGCATGGGATTTGGGGAAATGTTTTTGTGCTAACGAGAAACTCCTCACGGTTGCGTAAAATCCCAGAATTGAAAATAACGGATGCGCAAGAATCAACCGCAAAAGTTTCATAATTTTGGTAAAACTTAAGGATCTTAAAGCATTAAATATTATTTTGATGTTTCTCATAAAAAGAAATCCCACCTTCAATTGAGGTGAGATTTTATTGATAATTCAAATGTGTTAAGCGTGCGCTAACAATCTAACTGTTTTAGAAACTTTATCTTTGATTTCGGTTCTTTTAACGATGAAATCTACGAATCCTTTTTCCTGCAGAAACTCTGAAGTCTGGAATCCTTCCGGTAAATCTTTACCGATTGTTTCACGGATCACGCGAGGTCCTGCGAAACCGATCAAAGCTCCCGGTTCTGCAATAATAACATCAGCAGTCATCGCAAAAGAAGCGGTAATTCCGCCGAAAGTAGGATCACATAAATAGGCGATGTACAGCAAGCCTGCTTCGGAAAGCTGAGCCAGCTTCGCCTGCACTTTTGCCAACTGCATGAGTGAATAGGTGGCTTCCTGCATTCTGGCTCCACCTGATTGGCAGATAATCATATACGGAAGTTTGTGTTCGATACAGTAATCAATTGCACGACGGATTTTCTCGCCCATCACGGAACCCAGGGATCCACCGATAAAACTAAAATCCATACAGGAAATTACCATTTTTTCACCATTAACAGTTCCTACGGCATTTCTGATCGAGTCTGTTAATTTCGTTTTGGCTTTTACTTCTTTCAACCGGTCTGTGTAAGACTTGGTATCTTTGAAACTCAACATATCTACACTTTCAACACCAGCGTCGAGTTCCGTAAATTTGTTGTCATCAAAAAGAATTGAAAAGAATTCTTTACTGCCTATTCTCACGTGGAAACCATCTTCTGGAGACACATAATTATTGGCTTTCAGTTCTTCATGTTCCACAATCTTTCCGCTTGGCGTCTGATGCCAAAGTCCTTTGGGAACGTCTTTTTTATCTTCTGTGGAAGTGGTAATGTTTTGTGTTTTCCTTTTAAACCAGTCGAATGCCATTGAGTTTAATTTTAGATTATAAATTTCAGACTGCAAATAAAAACAAATTGCTTTTAAAAACAATGTCTAAAATAATTTAATTACAAAGTATTAATATTGTTAAGGTCTTCAAATGCCTGCTCCAATCTTTTGCTAAAGGTTTCTTCGCCTTTTCTCACCCAACCTCTTGGGTCATAATATTTTTTGTTCGGTTTATCACCACCGTCAGGATTTCCGATCTGGGTTCTTAGATATTCGATGTTATTGACCATGAAATCTCTGATTCCTTCAGTGTAAGCAAACTGCAAGTCGGTATCGATATTCATTTTAATTACCCCATAATCGATTGCTTCTCTGATTTCTTCTAAAGAAGAACCGGATCCTCCGTGGAAAACAAAATTAATTGGTTTTGCGCCCAGTCCGTATTTCTCTTCTACATATTTCTGAGAATTATCAAGAATTTTCGGCGTCAATTTTACATTCCCCGGTTTGTAAACTCCGTGAACATTTCCAAAAGCAGCAGCGATCGTAAAGTTCGGTGAAATCGCATTTAATCTTTCGTAAGCATAAGCAACTTCATTAGGCTGGGTATATAATTTTGAAGAATCTACCCCTGAATTATCTACGCCGTCTTCTTCACCACCGGTAATTCCCAGTTCAATTTCCAGAGTCATGCCCATTTTTGCCATTCTCTCGAAATATTTGCAGGAAATATCCAGGTTTTCTTCGATTGATTCTTCAGATAAATCAAGCATGTGAGAGGAGTAAAGCGATTTGCCGGTTTGGGCAAAGAATTCTTCGTTGGCATCCATCAGTCCATCAATCCACGGCAATAATTTCTTCGCACAGTGATCGGTATGCAAAATAACGGTTGCTCCGTATGCTTCTGCTAAAGTATGAATATGTTTTGCTCCGGCGATCCCTCCTAGAATTGCGGCTTTCTGGCCATCGTTGTTCAATCCTTTTCCTGCATTAAAAGCGGCGCCACCATTAGAAAACTGAATAATTACGGGAGAGTTCAGTTTTGCGGCGGTTTCCATGGTTGCATTGACGTTGCTGGAACCAATAACATTCACTGCGGGAAGTGCAAATTTATTTTCCTTTGCGAATTGGAAAATGTCTGAAACCATTTGCCCTGTGGCAACTCCTGCCGGAAATTTCTTGCTCATAACTGATATTTTTATAGATTTATTATTTGCTGATTTTGAACAGTAAAGTTAAGTATTTTAAAGTTGAATATCTAATTTCTTTTGTCATTTCCCCACAGCAGTTTCTGACGGATTGTTTCGTAAAAACTGAGATTCGTGGGGTGAATCAACAGTATTTTAAAATGGGCTTTCCGCAAGATGACTTCTACATCGGTTTCCATGTGAAACAGGCGGGAATCCAGTGACAGTGAATATTGTGGAACACGGCTTTTGACCTTTAATCTGATCTCAACATCATCATTGACGATGAGTGGGCGAACATTCAAATTATGTGGCGCAATAGGTGTAATGACGAAAGTGTTGTTATTGGGCGTAATAATGGGACCGCCACAGCTTAGTGAATAAGCAGTTGATCCCGTTGGAGTCGAAATAATAATCCCATCACCCCAAAAAGTATTGAGAAACTCATTATCAATAAAAGATTCCACCGTAATCATTGCAGTAGTTTCTTTTCGTGAGATGGTTAAATCGTTTAATGCATAAGGGAAAAACAGCGAATTATTGGGAGAAATAATTTCAATGACCGACCGTTCACTGATTTTCATATCTCCTTTGATAATCCCGTCGAGCTCCAAAAAAACTTCTTCTTTGGTGAAACTCGCCAGGAAACCGAGGCGTCCTGTATTAACACCGACCACCGGGATCAGTAAATCCTGCACAAAAAGAAGGGAATTCACAATGGTCCCGTCGCCACCGAAAGTAAAAAACAAATCTACTTTCTTTTCCTTCAAATCCTGTTTTCCGGCAAAGGTTTCAAAGATTTTAGAAAACTGCATTGCATCGGCCATTTCCTCATACAGAATCGCTTGAACTCCTCTTTTTTCGAGTTCAGATACAAATTTACTCAGATACAAAAAGGTATCTAAATCATTTTTCTGGGAATAAATAGCTGCTTTCATCTTCTTATTTCATTTGTCAGATATAACACCGACAGATTTTCATTTCCTTTCAATAAGCGGTTACCGCATTTCATCTGTTTCAGATTTCCATATATTTTTGAAAAAAACCGAACCGGTCTTTCAACAGTTCTTCTTTTTGGTCATCATAGTATTTATGAACCACGCTGTATCCGTAGCGTTCAAAAGTTTCATCAATCGAGCTTAGGTTTTCGCTGTTTATTTTTAAAGTAATCTGTACGTCATCTCCTTCAAAAGCACTGATATAGCAGCCATAAATCCTACCATTGTTCGATTCTACGATTTTACAGATATCAGTCATCGAGTAGTTTCTTTTATTGTTTTGGATAACCAACAATGCCCCATTCTCTGAGAATAACGGGTATTTTGCAAACTCACAGAAAACGTCGTCACAGGTAAGATAACCCTGGTATTTTTCCAATTTATTGATCACAGGAATGACGTTGCTGTTGAAGGTATAAAAAAGTTTAATCGAATCTAAAACGTTTCCATCCTCTAGCAATGCAAATTTTTCAAAATGATGCTCCAGGGTCTGCAATGTTCCTTCAGGACTTTCCTCCAAAAACTGCTGGCTCAGGGCTCCCTGGTAAACCCCTTTCTTCTTGATAAAAATGTGGGTATAGCCAAATTCTTTAGCTACCTCATTGGCCTGCTCTATGGAATCACTGGTATTGAACGCAGGATAATCTTTAGAAATGTAATCTTTGATAAACATTAGCCAAATTTAGCAAAATAATAAAAGAGAATGATCCTTTTTGAAATAATTTAAAATTTACAAAAAAAGATTTGGATAGTATAAATCTAATTATATATCTTTGTCGCCTTTCATTTTTACTTTTTATTAGATTTATTTAAAACCGCACCACTTTAGAGTCTTGCGGTTTTTCTTTTTTAGGGCTTTTCGCTCGCAGGAAAATGAGTCCAGCAAGGATAATAAATGCCCCTGCAAACTGCATCGCCGTTAATTTTTCACCATCCAATAATCCCCAGATCACAGCAACTACCGGCATTAACAAAGTGACCGTAGAAGCAAATAAAGGCGTAGAGATATTGAGCAGGCGATAATTCAGCATCATGGCCAGCCCGGTTCCGAAAACTGAAAGCAAACTCACAAAACCCAATCCGATGAATAAATCTTTGTCCGGATGAAGATCATTAAAGAATCCTGCAAATACAAGCGCAATGAGCGACGGGACAATTAATACAAAAGAAAACACAAATGCAGACAGGATTTTCGCCGGTATTTCATGGAGTTTGGATTTTACAGTAGTCATCGAAATGGCGTAACCCAAAGTAGCAACCAAGAGCAAAACAATGGGTATTAATTTAAGTTCACCGCCTTCACCGCCGGAAAGCGCTAAAATACACGCACCAGAAAAACTTATTCCCACGCCGATTAATTGTCTTTTCGTTGTTGAAAATTTCCAGAAAAGAAATCCAACGATGATTACAAAAATGGGCATCATCGAATTGACAATTCCTGCAATACTGCTGCTGACTTTGGTCTCAGCAATTGGAAAAAGAAACATCGGAATAAAATTCCCTGTTAAAGCCGCCAGGACTAACCACTTTAAATGTTTTCTGGGAAATTTTCTAATATTACTTATTGCCATTGGAAGCAAAAGAATTCCGGCGATTAAAACCCGTAAAGCACCCACTTCATAAGGATTAAAATGCTCGAGCGACTTTTTAATAAGAATAAATGAAGAACCCCAAATTACAGAGAGCACTATCAGCAAAACCCATCTTTCTTTTTCAGGATTCATATTTGTTGATTTTTTAAGAGATTTAAATAGTCTTTTTTAGAAATCATGGTTGCGCCCAAACTTTCCAGATGTTCGGAATAAATCTGACAATCAATCAGTTCCAAGTTTTCTTTCTGACTTTGAATAAAATGAATAAATCCTGCTTTGGAGGCGTTACTCACTTTCGCAAACATGCTTTCTCCACAGAATATTTTCCCGATCTGCAGGCCGTAGAATCCACCGACTAACTCATCGTTTTGCCAAACTTCAATACTTTTTGCAATCCCATTTTTCTGAAGTTCCACAAAAGAATCGATTAATTCATCTGAAATCCAGGTTCCATCCTGATCTTTTCTAAAGGTATTTTTGCATTCTTCCATGACTTCGCGAAAATGTGTATTTTCGGTAAAAGTAAAAACCTCATCGCGCAAAATCTTTTTCATCGATTTAGAAATTTTTAAATCTTGGGGAAAAAGCACGAATCTTGGATCAGGACACCACCAAAGGATTTCTTCGCCCGGATTATACCACGGAAACAGCCCGAGTTGATAAGCAAAATACAACCTCTGAGGCGACAGATCGCCACCCATGGCCATGATTCCGGATTCTGACTCCAGCAAAGCGGGATCAGGAAAAGAAATTTCATTGGGATCTAGGAGAATCATCTGAAAATTAAATCCTGCCAAAAAAGCAGGATTTATAAAATTTCAATATTAAAACGGCAAATCGTCTTCGTCTTCTTCAAAAACGCCTTTTCCTTCCGCAGGTTTAGTTGCAGATGGTGTTGCCTGAGTTGGTTCAAAACCTCCGGCTGATTCTAAGTTTTCAACTTTCCAGCCTGTGATAGAGTTGAAATATTTCACTTCTCCTTGTGGTGAAGTCCACTCTCTCCCTCTAATATTGATAGAAACTTTCACTTTATCACCTTCTTTCAAGGGATTAAGCAAATCTCCTTTCTCCTGAAGAAATTCGATATTAATGGGTTGCGGATACTGTTCTTCGGTTGTTAACACCATCTCTCTTTTCTGAAATCCGCTCGCAAACGTCTGAACTTCAGTTATTTTCTTTACTGTTCCTTGTAATTCCATGATATAAATTCGTTAAAGCGGTAAAAGTAATAAAAAGGAATCTAAAAAGAAAGTTCTCGGTGTCTTTTCGAAAAAATTAAATTTTTTATAAAATAGTTTGGTTTAGAAAGAAAAAATCTTTTATATTTGCACTCACAAAAAAAAGGAACAGTGTTCATTTAGCGGATGTGATGTAATTGGTAGCCATGCCAGACTTAGGATCTGGTGCTGTGAGGCGTGGGGGTTCGAGTCCCTTCATCCGCACGAAAATTTCTGAGGATTTTTTCAAGAAATTGCGAAAATAGCTCAGCTGGTAGAGCACGACCTTGCCAAGGTCGGGGTCGCGGGTTCGAATCCCGTTTTTCGCTCCACTTGCCTTGGTGGTGGAATTGGTAGACACGCAGGACTTAAAATCCTGTGTCCGTAAGGATGTACGGGTTCAAGTCCCGTCCGAGGTACTTTAAAGCCTTGTTAATCGTTTGATTAGCAAGGCTTTTCTATTTTTCATGCAATGTATGTGCAATGTTTTAATTGGATCAGTATCAAAACTTGGGGACTAAGCAAAAATTTTGGATAATCTGAAAAATGATACAGTCCTTAGTCAGCAATCGGATTTCTGTGCGGCGCTAAAAAGATATTGGAACTTCGCAAACCATATCCATTTCTCCACATAACCAAAGTACACTCATCCCCATACCAACCCCTGGCTTATGCTGACCTTATGCTGACTGTATGCTGACTCCTATCATTGCTTCAGGATATTCGGAGAATAATTGAAGGCCGGCTCCTCTTTACTGCCTGTTTAGATCAGCAGTAATTTAAGAAGTTACATTCTTCAAAATTAAATATTTTTATCATTCTCTCCAAGTTTTAGACTTGATCCAAAACATCTTCTTTTTTTTCTTTCTTTCTGAACCTGAAAACCTTCCAAAGTCCTGCTTTTAAAATTGATGGTACTTTTTTTGTTACGTTAAATTTAAATACCATACCATGTCAGATCACAATTTAAAAACACTTTCCGAAGTGCTCAATATTCTCAGACAACGAGGAATCACCAAAGAAATCACAATGAATTCACAAAAACAAATGGTTTTGGGAAAAGACGAAAAACTTTATCAACCTGAAGATCTGTGCATCGTAAAGTCTTACCGGTTTGAAGGAGACAGCAGCGCAGATGACAACGCAGTGTTATATATACTCGAAGACAAAGAAGGTGAATTATCTACGATACTGGACTCCTACGGTGGCGAAAGCAATTATAGCGGTGAGGAATTCGCCGATTTTTTACGAAAAGTTCCCGTTCAGGAAAAAGAGATACATAATATTGACTGACAGGAGATCCGTCGCAGTTTAATGAGAAGAGGAATTTTTTTTGAATAAATTTTTGAAACCCTTCTGCTTTAACGCTTCTTTTTTTTCCTGAACCTTCCCATTAACGGTGTTAAGTTTTTCCTTCACCTCTGCTTTCGTTTCTTTCAGTTCGATATTATTTTGTTCCAAAGCAGATTTAGTATTGCCAACTGTATTTTTTATCGACTGTTCTGTTTTAGGCGCATTTTTTCCGATTAAGGTTTTCTTTAAGCCCTGTTCGATCCCGCGCCATAACATATTGAAAAAAGATTTCGTTTTATCCCTTTCTACCCCTTCGACTTCTACTGACGCAGGGTAATTTCCGGAATCTGATTTTACAAAAACATTGGCCATCGCCGAAAGAAGTTTATTTTTCTCTCCGGTCGGTTTCAGGATAGATACTTTTAAATTCTGATGAACCATTTTCAAAGTTCCCCGGATGCCTTGCTTCGTTCCTTTAAAATCAAAAATCAGATCAGAAATCAAACCGGTTGCCTGGATTTTCAGATAAGGTTCGATAAACGGATTAATTCTGGATGCCGGCAGATCCGCAATATTCCCCGAAATTACAAAAGCATCAGTGGTGTTTGCCGTATCAAAACTCCACTTTATATTCATCGGAGAAGCATTCATAAACCTGCAGTTAACCGAAATCGGAATCTGCGTAGATTTCCCTGCCATCTTCGCTGAATTCAGGTTTTTCACATTCATATTGAAATCACTGAAAATCAGTTTTCCGGGCCCGTCACTTTTTTTGGTATCTTCTTCATACACCAAAAGTGAGTTTGCAATATCTAAATTATCAATGAAAAGAGGAAACTTAATTGATCTCAATAATTCAGAATACATCGGCTTTTCCGTTAAATCATCTTTGGGAATTTTACTCCGGAAAACATTGGCATTTACATTATTAAGAGCAACATTTCCCAGATTGAGATATTGGTTTTCCGAAATCAAATCCCACTTTCCATTTGCGCTGATTTTACTGACTGTAATATCATACAAATCTCTTTCAGCCGGAATCATTCGGATAAATTGTTCCCGTGAAACGGTAGGCTTCACCGCAAAATTAGAAATCTGAACCGAACTTTTATTCAGTTTTAAAAGCGAAGCCGTCAGATTATAGAATTTAGTTTTATAATTAAAGTCCCTGGTCGTCAAATTGTAATTCCCGGTTTTAAAAGGAATGGTCTCTTTGATGGTTTGCGCATTCATTTCGATATTTTGAAAATTGGCGTTCAAATCTTTAAAAACCAAAGGCTGATTTTTACGGTCCACAACCACATTTGAATTCTTTAAAACCACATTTTTCACTTTCAATGGAAACTGAATTCCCTCGAAAGTAGGTTTCTTTTTCTTTGAATTATTGGCAGTTCGAACAGTTCCGTTTAATTGATCGACTAAAATATTCTGAACATCTAATTTCAGTTTATTATTGATGAATTGCCAGTCATTAATTTGAAAACTGAGTTGATTTGCGGTAAGATTCAGACTTGTTTTATCAGCATTCACCGTGGTTGGCTTTACCGAAATATTCTGGAAATCCGCAGACTTTGGCTGTACCCACAAATGGGCAACTTTCACGTTTTCATGGCCCGAAACAAAACTGATGTTTTTTCCTTTGATATCAAAATTCTCATATTTAAAAGGAATGTTTCCCTTTGCCGTTTCGTCATTCATCTGCAAATGACTGATCTGCATTGTTAAATTTTCAGCAACAAATAAAGGATTATCTCCGGGTTTGAGAATCTTGATTTTTGCGTTATTTAAAAGTACATTTCCCAGATTAAGCTCACTGGTAAAACTTCGCTTCTTCTCCTTCGGTTTTACATGGGTCGTAAACACCGTTATTTCCAGATTATCAAATTTTGCATCGCTGAGAGACCATTTATTATCTTTAATAATGAAATCTTTAAAACTCATCTCCGCTGCTTTTACATCAAAGAGATTTCGCTTTTCAGGAAAATATTTCAGAAAGTTCTGATAGGATAAAAGCGGAACCACGGCGAACTTTTTCACGTTCATTTGCCCATTTTCAGTCGAAATCGATTCTGCGGTAAACGCGTACAAATTATCAGGACGGAAAAAGAAGTTTTTCCCTGTAAGATGGTACTTTTCAAAAGCAATGGGTAATTGATCGCCGAGGGATTTTTCGGTCATTTGAAGATTTTGAACCATCAAAGTCAAATCTTTTACGGACAGCAATTTCTGTTTGGTATGCCGGAAAATCTGAATATTTCCGCGACTGATATTGATATTTTTAAACTGAACAGGATTTGCTTTTTTACCCGTTTTTTCATCAATCGGTTTTGGGAGGTTGATATTGAGTCTTGGATTTTTAAGTGTTAAATTATCGGTAGAAACACTTTTGTTAAAAATCAGATCAAAAATCCCTAATCTGGAAACCGATAATGTATCTATCCTCCCCTGCAATCCAACTTTGTCGGTACGATCCGGATTTTGATTATTGATGGTAATTCCGGTGGCAAAAATATTTCCGGTTTCTAACTCAACATCCAGTGTCTTATAAGTAATAATATATTCAGAATTTTTTTTGATGTAACCTGGCAGATTGTTTCTGAGCCACAAGTTCAACCCAAAATTGATGGAAAGAAAAAGCAAAAGCAGAATCCCCAGGATGATTGAAAAAATTCTAAATTTTTTATTCTTCATGGAACCGAAGATACAATTATAGAACCATTTTCACTTCTTTAAAATCACTAATTACCTGCCAGAATTTAGATTTCCATCTCAATCACATACCCTTCATGACCTCGAACATTCATGAACTTCCCACCTTCGAAAGCAAGATATTGCCCTTTAATTCCTTTTAGAACCCCTTCAAATTCCGGATTTTTATCTAATGTAAAAGACATAATTTTTTCTGGTGCTTCATACGGAAAATCGAGTTTTACAATTTCTTCATCACCGGAATAGAAATTTTTGAAATCCTCCGGGAAATGGTTTTTTATTTTCTCGCGGAAGTCGGCTAAATCCAAATCATCTTCATAATCATCTTCGAGCATTTTGCGCCAGTTGGTTTTATCGGCAAGATGTTCTTTCATCGCCACTTCAATCATGCCGGCTTCATAGCGGTTTTCTGTTTTTGCGATGGGAAGCGCGAAAGTTGCGCCCTGATCGATCCATCTTGTGGGAATTTGAGATTCCCGCGTAACGCCAACTTTCACATCGCCGGTATAAGCAAGATAAACGATATGCGGTTTTAATTGAATCGACTGCTCCACTTCTAAATCCCGTTCGCCAATTCCCAAATGCGCCGTAGAGAGTTCCGGGCGTATAATCGATTCGCTGGCAAAAGGACTTTCGAAAAAACATTTTTTACAGAAACCCATGCGGTAGATTTTCTCATCACTGTCGCAACTTACACATTCGTAACCAATATGTTTCAATTTAATATTCCTGCCGATCAACTGATTCATATTGATTAAATCATTCGACAGGTTAAGAAAGTACTGAATTGGACGGCCATTTTGAGTGGCCATTTTAAGAATCTGTCCGGAGAATTTCATGAGTAAATATTTAGAGCCAAATATAGAAAAAACATCCTGGATTAGGATGTCTTTTAAGTTTATAAAAGAGAAAAACTACTTTTCGTGTTGTTCGTCTTTTTTCAGTTTTTCGGCATCTTCTTTTTCATCTTTTACCGCATTTTGCTCCTCATCCTTAACGCCAACTGCCGTTTTCACGGTGGCAGAATCATAACTCAAATCAGTAGAATCATTATGCAACAATGAATCTGAAGTAGGCATTACCACTTCAGGATTTTCAGTCGCTGTACTTTCGGTTTCTTTCTTTTTGCATGAGACAACAAGCAGAAATGCCGCCATCATCGCTAATGGATACTTAACAATCATTGGTTTCATAAACTTTAATTTTTATTACACAATATTACGTAAAACACCACTAAAATACTATGCGTTAAATCATACAAAATGAACCACTTAATCCGTTTTTATCAGCAGCAATGAAGTGCAGTTTGACTGTTAAAAAAAATACGGAAATCCCTACGTTTCAGGATTGAAATTTTTTATTAAATCCCTATCTTAGCGTTTTAAAAACACATCATGAATTACATCGTAACAGGCGGATCGGGATTTATAGGTTCTCATTTGGTCGAGCACTTATTAAAAAATGGACATTCTGTCATTAATATTGACAACTTTGATGATTTTTATGATTACAAAATTAAAATCAAGAATACGCTGGAATCCGTTGGCGAAATGCTGGAGTTTACCTTCCATGAAAAAGAACTCGACATTCAGAAATTAATTTTTGAAACTTCATCAAAAAATTATCAACTTTATTATCAGGACATTAGAGATAAAGAAGGTTTAGAGAAAATTTTTCAAAAGCATAAAATTGATATGGTGATTCATCTTGCAGCTCTAGCAGGAGTTCGGCCTTCGATTGAGCGGCCGCTTGAGTATGAGGAAGTGAACATCAAAGGAACCATGAATCTTTGGGAATTGTGCAAAGATTTTAAAATTAAAAAATTCATCAACGCTTCAAGTTCGAGTGTTTACGGGAATAATGAAAAAACGCCTTTTTCAGAAGAAGATGCCGTAGAGAAACCTATTTCGCCTTATGCTGCCACGAAGAAATGTGTGGAGATTTTAGGACACGTTTATCATCATCTTTATGGAATTGACATCATCCATTTGCGGTTTTTTACCGTTTACGGCCCCCGGCAAAGACCTGATCTTGCGATTCATAAATTCACCAGACTCATATCCGGAGACCAAGAAATCCCTTTTTATGGAGATGGTTCTACCGCAAGGGATTATACTTTCATTGAAGACATCATTGAAGGAATTCAGAAATCAATCGTGTATATTGAAACCCACGATCACGTGCACGAAATCATTAATTTGGGTGAAAGTGAAGTGATTTCCCTGGACGAAATGGTAACTGCAATTGAAAATGAATTAGAAAAGAAATCGCTGAAAAAAAATCTGCCAATGCAACCCGGCGATGTGATAAAAACCAGTGCGGATATTGAAAAAGCCAAAACTTTAATCGGTTATCAGCCAAGAACTCACTTCCAAAATGGCATAAAAAAGTTTGTGGAATGGTTTTTGAGAAATGGTTCTTGAAAAAAAATAAATATTAATCAAAGTTTGTTGAAAATCAGAGACAAAAATATTTTTATGTCAATGATTTTTATACTTTTGCAAAAAATTATATTATATGTATTGGACATTAGAATTAGCTTCTTATTTAAGCGACGCACCTTGGCCTATGACAAAGGCGGAACTTATTGATTATGCAATTAGAACAGGTGCACCAATGGAAGTGGTAGAAAATCTTCAGGCCATCGAAGATGAAGGGGAAATCTATGACTCGATTGAAGAGGTATGGAGCGATTATCCTACTGATGATGATTATCTTTGGAATGAAGATGAATATTAAAAAACACAGTCGATCGTCGTTTTCGGCAATCGACTTTTATATTTTAGAAAAATTCTAAAAACTAAAATTTTTAAAATGGCCGCGTGTTCCCACGCATTGAGCCGAAAGCAAATACTATGGGATTTATAGACAATGTTCTTAAAGGTTTTCTTGGTGACAAAAATGTGACCGACCTCAAGGAAGTAAAAAAAGTTTTAAATAAAATAAAAGCAGCAGAACCAAAAATTCAGGAATTAACCGATGATGGTTTACGAGCGAAAACTGCCGAATTTAAAGAAAAATTAAAAACTGCAACTGCTGGTTTTACCACGCAGATTGAGGAAACCAAAGAACAGATCAAGAATTCTACTAACGTTGATGAGAAAGAATCGCTTTTTTCCAAAATCGAAACTTTAAAGAAAGATTCTTATCAAGTCGAAGAAAAAATTCTTAACGAAATTCTTCCTGAAGCTTTTGCTCTTATCAAAGAAACTGCCCGCAGATTGGCCCAGAACGGAGAAATCCGCGTTACGGCAACCGATCTGGACCGGGAATTTGCAGCAACGAAAGATTTCGTTGACTTAGACGGCGACACCGCAGTCTGGAAAAACCATTGGGATGCCGCAGGAACTCCTATCGTTTGGGATATGGTTCACTACGATGTACAGTTCATCGGTGGAGTGGTACTGCACAGCGGTAAAATTGCGGAGATGGCCACCGGTGAAGGTAAAACCCTGGTGGGAACATTACCGATTTACCTGAATGCACTTCCCGGAAGAGGTGTTCACGTCGTTACCGTAAATGATTATTTGGCCAAACGTGACTCCCTTTGGATGGGTCCACTTTATCAGTTCCATGGAATGACCATCGACTGTATTGACAATCACCAGCCGAACTCAGACGCCAGAAGAAAAGCCTACCAATCAAGCATTACTTACGGAACCAATAACGAATTCGGTTTTGATTATCTGAGAGACAACATGGTAACTTCCCCTTCTGAACTGGTTCAGGGAGAATTAAACTTTGCCATTGTCGATGAGGTAGATTCAGTATTAGTAGATGATGCGAGAACACCATTAATTATTTCCGGTCCGGTTCCACAGGGAGACCGACAGGAATTTGATACTTTGAAACCGTCTGTTGACCGGATTGTTGAAATTCAGAAAAAAACGGTAAGCGCCATTTTCCATGAAGCGAAAAAGCTGATCGCTAACGGAAATACCAAAGAAGGAGGATTCAAACTTCTTCAGGCATACAGAGGTTTACCTAAAAACCGACAGTTGATTAAATATCTTTCGGAAAGCGGGCATAAAGCGCTTCTTCAAAAAGTTGAAGGTCAATATATGCAGGACAATAACAAGGATATGCCGATTGTCGATAAAGATTTATACTTCGTCATCGACGAAAAAAACAATCAGATTGATCTTACCGATAAAGGCGTAGAATATATGTCTGCCGGAAATGAAGATAAAGATTTCTTCGTCTTAAATGATATCGGAACCGAGATTGCTGAAATCGAAGCAAAAAATTTAAGCAAAGAAGAAGAATTTGAGGCCAAAGAAAAAGTATTCAGTGAATTTGCGGTAAAATCAGAAAGAGTTCACACCTTAAGCCAGTTGCTGAAAGCGTACACCTTATTTGAAAAAGATGATGAATATGTGGTTATCGACGGTGAGGTGAAAATCGTAGATGAGCAAACCGGCCGTATTATGGAAGGAAGACGATATTCTGACGGACTTCACCAGGCGATTGAAGCGAAAGAAAATGTGAAAATTGAAGCTGCGACACAAACCTTCGCAACCATTACGCTACAGAATTATTTCCGTATGTACAATAAACTCGCAGGGATGACGGGTACAGCAGAAACTGAAGCAGGCGAACTTTGGGAAATTTACAAACTGGATGTAGTGGTAATCCCTACCAACAGACCCATTCAAAGAGATGACAGACAGGATTTGGTTTATAAAACAAACCGCGAAAAATACAACGCCGTAATTGAAGAAGTTGAAAAATTAACTGCCGCCGGAAGACCGGTTTTGGTGGGAACAACGTCCGTTGAAATTTCTCAGTTATTATCAAAAGCATTACAGTTGAGAAAAATTCAGCATAATGTTTTGAATGCAAAACTTCACGCCAGAGAAGCAGAAATCGTTGCAATGGCAGGTGGTCCTGGTGTCGTAACTATCGCAACCAACATGGCAGGTAGAGGAACGGATATTAAATTGCAGGGCGAAGTCAAGAAAAATGGCGGTCTGGCAATTATCGGTACCGAAAGACATGACTCCAGACGTGTTGACAGACAGCTAAGAGGTCGTGCCGGAAGACAGGGAGATCCGGGAAGTTCTCAGTTCTATGTTTCACTGGAAGATAATCTGATGCGTCTTTTCGGTTCAGAAAGAATCGCAAAAATGATGGACAGAATGGGTCATAAAGAAGGGGAAGTAATTCAGCACGGAATGATTTCTAAATCCATCGAAAGAGCACAGAAAAAAGTAGAAGAAAATAACTTCGGTATCCGAAAAAAACTTCTGGAATATGACGATGTAATGAACAAACAGCGTGACGTCATCTACAAAAGAAGAAAGAACGCCTTATTCGGTGATCACCTGAAATATGACATTTCAAACATGATCTATGACGTGTCACAATCGATCGTTACCCAAGGAAAACTGGAAGGAGATTATAAAGAATTCGAATACGAAATCATTAAATATTTCACCATGGAAACTCCGGTTACCGAAAGTGAATTCAAAACGAAACAGGTTCCGGAATTGACCAATATTCTTTTCAAAGCGGCAACCGAAGATTACCAAATGAAGTTGAATCTGTTGAAAGAAAAATCATTCCCAATTATCGAGAATGTGTTCCAAAACCAGGGTTCAATGTTCAAAATGATTCAGGTTCCTTTCACCGATGGAATTAAAACAATGACCATTGTTACCGATTTGAAAGAAGCACATGATACCCATTGTGATTCTTTGATCAATGATTTCGAGAAGAATATTTCTCTAGCAATTATCGATGAAAACTGGAAATTACACTTGCGTGAAATGGATGATTTAAGACGTTCCTCACAAGGTGCGGTTTACGAACAGAAAGATCCTTTGGTGATTTACAAACAGGAATCTTTTTATCTTTTCACCGAAATGGTCGAAAGAGTCAACAAAGAAATCGTATCATTCTTGTACAAAGGAGAAATCCCAGCTTAGGAAAATAATACTATTCAATAAAAAATCCCAAAGTAAGTTTTGCTTTGGGATTTTCTTTTTTAAAGCAAAGTTCAACCTGAAAAAAATCCCATAAACCCATCAATCAAAAAGATGAGTTTATAGAATATTTTTTTTGAAAAGTTTACATCAAAAATTCATGACAAATATCAAGTGAAACAAACACTCAATCAATAACTCCATATCCATCAACAATATAAGCATGTAGTCAGGTCTGCCATTCATTTAAATTCATTTCCAGGCGGTGCATCATTAGCGTTCTTTTTTAGCAACAGTTCTAATATTTTTTGTAATTTTAATGATTAAATAATTTCATTAATGGCATTAATAGATCTATCCAAGCAAGTCGCACTCGGCGTTGATATTGGCGGAACCAATACAAAATACGGACTCGTCAATCACCGGGGCGAAATTTTAGAAAAAGGAAGCCTTAAAACGGAGGAATATCCCAATGTAGAGGATTTTATAAATGCCTTATATGATAAAGTTTCCCCTTTAATAATGAAGCATTGCGGACAAAGACAATTCGATGGAATCGGAGTGGGCGCGCCCAATGCCAATTATTACACCGGAACCATCGAACAGGCTCCAAATCTGCACTGGAAAGGAATTGTCCCTTTTGCAAAGATGATGACCGATAAATTTGACGTTCCCTGTAAAATGACCAATGATGCCAATGCTGCCGCCTTAGGTGAAATGATGTTTGGTGCGGCCCGGGGAATGAAAGATTTTATCATGATGACCTTGGGAACGGGTGTGGGAAGCGGAATTATTTCGAACGGGAAATTAATTTACGGACACGACGGTTTCGCCGGAGAACTGGGCCATACCATTGTAAAACCAGGTGGCAGAAAACACTGGAGCACTGGTTCCGAAGGTTCCCTGGAAGCGTATGCTTCTGCAACCGGAATCACCATTACCGCTAAAAAAATGCGCGCAGAATTCCCTAATTCGATGCTCAACGATTATCCGGAAGAAGAAGTGAATTCTAAAGTTGTTTTTGAATGCGCCACAAAAGGAGATCCGGTAGCCATTGAAGTTTTCCGTTATACCGGGCAGAAACTAGGCGAAGCGCTGGCTAATTTCGTGATGTTTTCTTCACCTGAAGCGATTTTACTTTTTGGCGGCGTCATCAAAGCTGGTGATTTTATTATGAAACCTACAAAACTGCACATGGAAAGGAATCTGTTCCCCATTTTCAGAAATAAAGTAAAATTGGTTTTCAGTGAGTTGGATGAAGCCGATGCTGCCATTTTGGGCGCAAGTGCATTGGTTTGGGAGAAGTGACTTGCATGGTTTTCGTGAAAAACAAAACTAATAATTGTTTTTTATCGTATATGATTAAAAATATAATTTAGTTTAATTACAATGAAAAAATTATTAATTCTTATTATCAGTATTTTTTTAATTTCCTGCAATGGTCAGGAAAATAAAAAGTTGGTTACAAATAACAAAAAAATGGACAAACAAAATTTAGAATACCTCACTTTTGGTGGTGGTTGCTTTTGGTGCGTTGAAAGTTGTTTCAATTTACTAAAAGGCGTAGATAAAGTAATTTCCGGTTACTCCGGCGGTCACAAAGAAAACCCGACCTATGAAGAAGTTTGTACCGGAGAAACCGGCCATGCAGAAGTAGTGCAGATTGCTTATGATCCAAAAATAATCTCTTATGAACAGTTAATGGACGTTTTCTTTTTCCTGCACGATCCCACTACTTTGAACAGACAGGGAAATGATATAGGAACCCAGTACCGCTCCGTGATTTTCTATAAAGACGACGCCGAGAAAGCTAAAGCCGAACAAGCCCTGAAAAAATCTGAAGCTTCCGGAAAATACAGCGGAAAATACGTAACAGAGATCACGAAACTTGAAAAATTCTGGCCTGCGGAACAATACCATCAGGGCTATTATGAAGCGAATCCTACGCAACCTTATTGCAGCGCGGTCGTAGGACCGAAGATTGCCAAATTCAAAAAACATTATGGCGATCTGGGAATGCTGAGACCCGAAGTTGACTAATACAAAAAGCGAAGATTAATTCTTCGCTTTGTTTTTTCTGAAAATATAGTAACCCGCTTCCGAAGGATGATCCTGAACATAATCATCGGGACTTTCTTTTCTGATAAGAAAGTAAATCATAAGATCTCCTGCTGCTGCCGACGAAAAAAATATTCCTAAAATTAAGATAAAACCATTTCCGATTGCTAAACCAATGATGGAGGGAATGATTCCTAAAATCAACAATGGAGCAAGCAATGCAATGATGTAGTGTTTTATTTTCAAAGGTTCTTTGCAGTGACAATACGGAGTCAGCGACTTCCACAGAATCCCGAACTTAATCGATTTAATTCCTTTGGAAGCATATAGTGCGAAAAATAGCCCGTGGATTAATTCGTGCACTACAATACCAAGAAGCAGAACGATTAAAGGAGTTAAAGCCTTAATTATTAAATAGTCTGTGTTTATTTTTGGCAGTTGGAAACCCCAGATGAAATAAAAAGGAATGGCAAATACCACCATAAAAAAAAGAAGATATTTTAATGCTTCTAAGTTTGCTTTTGCTAAATCTATTGTTTTTTTCTCTTTTACAAAATGATCAAAATCCATCGTTATTTTTTAAATTTTTTATCGTAAGAAACGCTGTTCTCAATATTCATCCTATTTCAAAACATAAAAAAGACCGCTGAAAAGTCCAGCGGTCTTTAAAAATTCTAAGTAGAATTATTTTACCAAAGTCATTTCACTGATTAAGTGACCTGCATTACCGTATTTTTCAATAGTCCAAAGAACCATTCTCACATCTACGTTAATTGTTTTCTGCAATTTTGGGTCGAAAATAATATCTCCACTTAATGCTTCGCTGTTTCCGTCGAATGCTAAACCAAGAAGATTTCCTTCACCATCAAGTACAGGTGATCCAGAGTTTCCTCCAGTAATATCATTATCTGTTAAGAAATTAACAGGCATGAATCCTTTTTTATCTTTATACCGACCGAAGTCTTTTTTCTTCACTAAGTCAAGGAATCTTTGGGGTAATTCAAATTCCTCATCTCCTTTTTTATGCTTTGCAACCATCCCGTTAATTTCGGTATAGTAATTATTTTTCTGTTTGATACCTGCGTAATTTCTGTCTGCTCTTTCCGGAAGAGTGGTAACCTTACCGGTAGTTAATCTCATGGTAGAGTTCGCATCCGGATAGAAAGCGGTTTCTGGCTGGGATTTTCTAAGACCATCTAAAAACAGTCTGCTGTTTTTTGCAAAAGCATCATCAACTTTAGCAAATTTCTCTCCGTTTAATTTTTGGTCTGTGATGAATCCCTTGGCTAATTTCAATAAAGGATCCGCGTCGATTTTTAAACGGTCTGGATTATTTACAAAATTCAGGGCTGATTCTTTTGTTGCAAAAATTGAAGAGAATGCCATGTTGGAAAGATTTTTAGCATCAGCTGCAAATAAGGTAGCAGAGCCCACTCCTTTGTTCACTCTCTGTTGGTAAAGACTTACCATAGCGCCCAACATATCGCCTTCCAGCTGCACATTAAATTTATCATAAGCTCTGTCAATCGCATCCGTTACTTTGGTTTTCATGGCTGCTTTTCCGGCTGCGTCCTGATCGGCATACGTATTCATAAGTGAGCCTAACTGGTAAGCAATTCTGATATATTTTGCATTTCTCTGCAATTGTGAAGAATAGTTTCCTTCGACATTACGGTCAGAAAGCTGTGCATAGTTTGATTTAATATCCTGTAAAATCCCACCGTACAATTCGATGTTTTCCGGCATCAATGCCCAAGTCTGGAATTTTTGTTCTAAAGCCTGTTTCTCTGCAACCGTTCCGTTTTTGATGACCGCATCGATTGTTCCCTGTCTGTTTTTCCAGTAATTGGCTACGGACGCATATTGAGAAGCATAATCAATTTTGGTTGCCTGATCTTTGTCCATATATTTTTTCATGACATCCATGGCAACTTTAGACGCTTCTACCCAAGCCGGATAATCTTTGGTGACCATTTGCTCGATACCGTAGGAAGTCAAAAACCGGTTGGTTCTCCCAGGATATCCTAAAATCATCGCAAAATCTCCAGGCTTATAGCCTTTCATTGAAATAGGAAGCGCATGTTTTGGTTTCATTGGAACGTTGCTCGGGGAATATTCTGCCGGATTACCGTTGGCGTCAGCATATACTCTGAATACTGAAAAATCTACAGTATGTCTTGGCCACTCCCAGTTATCGGTATCGCCACCGAATTTTCCCAACGCATTTGGAGGAGTTCCTACCAAACGAACATCTTTGAAGTCCTGATAAACAAAATAATAGAATTCATTTCCGTTATAGAAATCTCTTACCACAACAGTGTATTTCCCGTTTTCTGAGTTTTCTGCCTGGATCAATTTATATTCTGAATCGATGATATTTTTTCTTTCTTCAGCAGACATACTGTTATTAAGTTTGGCATTGATTCTTTTAGAAACATCATCCATTCTTACCATAAATCTTACCGAAAGCCCTTTTGAAGGAAGTTCTTCACTTTTTTTCATCGCCCAGAAACCATTGGTTAAATGGTCTTTTTCCGGAGTAGAAAGCGCCGCAATATTTCCGTAACCACAGTGGTGATTGGTAAACAGCAAACCTTCTTTAGAAACCATTTCGGCAGTACAGCCGCCACCGAACTGAACGATAGCATCTTTCAGACTGGAATTGTTTACCGAGTAGATTTCGTCGGGTGTTAACTTTAAACCGTCTTTTTTAAGATCGACTCCATTCAGTCTTTTGATCATGCTCAAAAGCCACATCCCCTCATCTGCTTTTAACTGCAGGAAACTCAACATAAACGTGAGTAATAAAAAAATTCTTTTCATTTAATAATTTATTTAAGGTGCTAATTTAAGAAATTCATTTTACTTGACAGATAACAAAAAAATGCGTGATAAAATCTTCAATCTTTCAATATTAAATAAAAGATTGCGCTTGTTTGCATATTGAAATTTTATTGGAAAACGGATAATAAATACTACCTTTCTTTAAGCTCTCAGCATTTCAGAATGGGGAATATCATCTTCTAAATAGCTTTTACCTGTGTGAACAAAGCCAAATTCCCGATAAAAATCGAGAAGATAATCCTGGGCAGATATCCGCACCGAACTTTTTCTAAATCTCGCTTCAACAGTATTCGTTGCATACCTCATCAGCGTTTTCCCCAGATTCATTTTGCGGTATTTATAACTTGTTAAAACCCTGCCTATGGAACTTTCGGGATATTTTATTCCTGGCGGAAAAATCCTGCAGTAGGCCGCAACTTCCCCTTTATGTTCTACCCAAAGATGAATGGCCTGCGGATCATAACCGTCAACTTCAGGATAAGGACAATTTTGTTCTACCACAAATACATCGATTCTGGCCTTTAAAATCCGATGTAATTCCTCCGTTGAAAGTTGATCAAAAGTCTTAATGTTCCAAATGAAATCTTCCATTTTTAGATAATCAATAAATTAAACGCTAGAATTTAACGTGATTATGCATAAGGAACTCATTTGTTTTTGTAATAAAGTCCAGTATTCCTTCACCACCCGTTTTTTTCTCGGCAGAGGTCACATAAACTTCCGGCAGATCTTCCCATGTTTTCAAAAGTTCTGCTTTATAATGCTCTACGTTTTTATCGATTACGGTAGGTTTCAACTTATCTGCTTTGGTGAAAACAATTGAAAAAGGGATTGAGTTTTCGCCACACCATTCAATAAATTCAATGTCGATAGCCTGTGGCGTGTGTCGGGAATCAATTAAAATAAAAAGATTAACTAAATTTTTCCGATTCAGGATATAATTGGTAATCAGTTTTTCAAAATCGCGCCGCATGCTTTTGGAAACCCGTGCGTAACCATAACCCGGGAGATCGGTAAGAAACCAGCTTTCATTGATAACAAAATGATTAATAAGCTGCGTTTTCCCCGGCGTGCCCGAAGTTTTTGCCAGATATTTATGATTCATCAGCGCATTGATCAGCGATGATTTGCCCACATTTGATCTTCCAATAAATGCATATTCCGGCATGGTCGGCTCTGGACAATCCTGCCATTTATCACTACTTTTTACAAATTCTGCTGTTTTGATAACCATAATTAGTTCTTTTAAAATGTAACTAAATAAAAAATGGAAGAATAAACTTCCATTCAACTACTTTTTTTGTTTCTGTAACCATGAATATAACAGATCATTAAATTCTTTTGGTCTTTCCATCATTGCGGCGTGACCACACTGATCAATCCAATATAAATCTGAATTGGGCAATGCATTATGCATATCTATTGCCACATCCGGCGGGGTTACATTATCTTGTTTTCCCCAAATCAAACACACCGGTATTTTTATTTTCGGCAAATCGTTTAACATATTATGTTTAATGGCGCTTCTTGCCAACATCACCGTTTTAATTCCTTTCATTCTGTCGTTCACAACAGAGAAAACTTCTTCTACCAAATCATTTGTGGCAACTTTTGGATCAAAAAAAACTTCTTCAGTTTTCTTTCTGATATAATCTTTGTCGCTTTTTCTGGGGAAACTGTCTCCGAAAGATTTTTCGTATAAACCGGAACTGCCGGTAAGAACAAGATTCTCAACCAGATCAGGTCTTGCCAAAGCAAGGATTAATCCGACGTGGCCACCCATTGAGTTTCCTACTATTGTTGCTGCTCTTCCCACTTTTTCTTCAATGAATTTCGCCACATATTTCGCGATGGTTGTAAGATTGGTATTAAGAACCGGTAAATCATATATTGGAAGTACAGGAACAAAAACGGTATACCCTCTCTCTGAAAAGTAATTAACAGTATCATCGAAATTACTTAATCCACCCATTAAACCATGTAATAAAATTACAGGGTCACCATCTCCAGCTTCTATAAAAGCGAACTTCTTGTCCTTTTTAGTTTTAAATATCATAAATATTACGCTATAAGCGTTTGCAAAAATACAAATTAAACGCCAAAACCAACTTATTTAGCATTATTTATATATTAAATTTAAGATTTTTTCACCGAACCACCAAGTTCTGCGAAAAAAAATCAAAACAAGTTATTAACTTCTTTTTAATCAATACGTTAATCATAAAGTCAAAACTTATTAACATTAAGTCAAAAAGTGGGAAAAAGTGGGAGCCTTTGGAAATTTTTATATAAATTTGTCCCAAATGAAGAATTTCATCGGAACATATGAATGCAGAATAGACGACAAAGGTCGGCTGAAACTTCCTTCTTCTCTGGTAAAACAGATGGGGGACTTTGGCGGCGATTCCTTTGTGGTCAAACGCGCTGTATTTCAACCCTGTCTGGAAGTTTACCCGATGCAAGGCTGGGAACAACTGATGAACAAACTCAACCAACTCAACCGTTTCATTAAGAAAAACGCAGATTTTATCCGAATGTTTACAGCGGGAGTGAAAATCGTGGAGCCCGATAATGCGGGACGCTTACAAATTTCAAAAGACCTTACGCTCTTTGCGAACCTTCGGAAAGAAATCGTAATTACCAGTGCTGGCGAACTTTTTGAAATCTGGGATAAAGAAGCCTATGAAAAAGTAATCACCACTTCAGAAGAAGATTTCGCAAAATTGGCTGAAGACGTGATGGGAACGATCAGTTTCGACGGCGAAGAACCGTAAAAAGTTCAAATAAATTTAAATTAAAACACCTAGAAGAAAAAAATGTATCACAATCCTGTTTTGCTGAAAAAAAGTGTCGATGATTTGGTAACGAATCCAGACGGCATCTACGTGGACTGCACTTTCGGAGGCGGAGGACACTCGCGTGAAATCCTGAGCAGACTTTCTGCAAAAGGCAAACTTTACGCTTTCGACCAGGACTTAGATGCCCTCAAAAATACGATAAACGATCCACGGTTTACGCTTATTAACCAAAATTTCAGGTTTTTGGAAAATGCTTTGATGATGTACGGTGTTTCTAAAGTGGATGGAGTTCTCGCGGATTTCGGCGTTTCTTCTCATCAGTTCGACGAAGCCGAAAGAGGTTTTTCAACCAGAAGCAATGCGCCGCTGGATATGAGAATGAATGTGATGCAACTTCTGGATGCTAAAAAAGTCATTAATGAATATGAGGAAGAGCATCTCGCAGATATTTTATACCAATACGGTGAAATTCGGGAATCCAGAAAGTTAGCACGGGAAATTGTGAATCACCGAAAACTGAAACCTATTGAAACCACCGAAGATTTGAAGAAACTCTTCAGTTATATTCCGCAGTTTAAGCAGAACAAAGTTTTTGCCCAGATTTTCCAGGCCATCAGAATTGAAGTCAACCAGGAACTGGAAGTCATTAAAGAATTACTGGTTCAGGCGCACAGAATGCTGAAACCCGGTGGCAGATTAGTCGCCATTTCTTACCATTCTCTGGAAGACCGGCTGGTAAAGAGATTTTTGAAAAACGGAATGTTCGAAGGTGAACCAGCCAGAGACATCTACGGAAATTACGACAAGACTTTTGATCTTTTGCAGACCAAAGCAGTCGTGCCGGATAGCGAAGAAATCAAGGAAAACTCGCGGTCGAGAAGTGCAAAATTAAGAACAGGTATTAAATTAAAATAAAAAGGAGGCTCGACTCAATCAACCTCAAGTCATGGCAAAAAGACCAGCAAACCGTCCACAGAAAAAACTCACTTTTATTGATATTATAAAAGGGAATTTTTTGAACCGTGATGAAGTCACTATTCATTACAGGTATTTTTTGTTGGTGTTCTTCTTATTGATGTCTATGATTTACAGCAATCACTTAGTGAGCAAGAAAATCGAACATGTTAATATTTTAAAAGAACAGACAGAAGAGTTTAAATCGAGAAACGCGTTTGCCCAAAGCAGACTCATTAAAGTAAAATTAGAATCAGAATTAGGAAAAGAAATGGTACAGGATTCTTTGCTATCCTTAGAGAATCATCCCCATAAAATCCTGATAAAAATAGACAGTTTAGATGGCAGTACAAAATGAATTTGAAAAAAAACGCTCAAACACATTGAGATGGGGCTACCTTTTTGCGGGGTTTGCCTTTATTTTGTTTGTGGTGTTTCTTGGAAGAATTCTGTTTTTACAAAACACTAATGTTCAGGAAATTAAAGATGACTACATCAATAAAAATTATCGCGAAGCCACTTTAAAAGCAGCCCGCGGAAATCTATATGCTTCCGATGGTTCAATCCTCGCCACTACCGTTATGCGGTATGACGTTTATATCGATTTTAAAATAATTAAAGACACGGTTTATTTTAACAACATCGGAGCTTTGACCGACTCATTATCTAAAATGTTCGGAAAACCCAGAAGCTATTTCAGAGACCGGTTTGACCAGCAGAAGAAAACCAAAAATCAATATTATTCTTTGGTTAAAGGACTTGATTTTGATGACTACGACCGCATTCGCCAGTTTCCTATTTTCAAAAAAGGTAAAAACAGAGGCGGATTTATCGTTGACAGAAATTACAAACGGGAATTGGCAACCACACAAATTGGAGCGGGAACCATCGGTATGGATAATGCCATTTCCAAATCCGGGCTGGAAGGTGCTTTTTCTAAATTTCTGACCGGAACCGACGGAACACGACTCGAACAGCGCGTTAACTCCAGCCAATGGAAACCTATTGATTACTGGAAAGTGAATGAACCCATCGATGGTCAGGATGTTTATACCACTATTGATATCCGGATTCAGGATATTGTTCATTCCGCTTTGGAAAAACAACTGGTGAAATTTGATGGGGAACACGGTACCGTTTTGGTCATGGAAGTCGCCACCGGAAAAATTAAAGCCATGGTGAATCTTCGCCGGACAGAACCGGGAATTTACGTCGATGCTTACAACTATGCAATAAAAGACAATATTGAACCGGGATCTACCTTCAAAACAATTTCATTATTGGCGGCTATGGATGACGGATTCATCAATGAAAAAACAACCGTGAATGTTGGAAACGGCGTGTGGACCTATGCTAAACAAAGAATTTCTGATGGTCACGGTGGAGGAATTTATGAGATTTCCGATGTATTGGCAAAATCAAGCAACGTAGGAACAGCAAAGCTGATTACGCAATATTATGCAGATAAACCTCAGGTTTTCTTAGATCACCTGCGCCGCTGGAAACTATTCGATAAAATGGACATCGAACTTCCGGGAATTACAAAACCAAGAATTTTAACGCCGAAAAGCACCACCTGGAATGCTGCGACACTGGCGTCGATTTCTTATGGCTACGCTACCAACATTAACCTTTTGCAGTTAACTACTTTTTACAATGGTATTGCTAATAAAGGAAAAATGCTTGAACCTCTTTTTATTGAAAAAATAGCAAAAGACGGCAGAATCCTTTATGAAGCAAAACCCAAGATAATGGTAAATAAAATGGCTTCTGAAAACGCAATCAGGATGATGACAGGCGCTTTAACGCAAGCGGTGGAAAAAGGAACAGCAAAAAGTATTTTTACACCGAACCTGAAAATGGCCGGAAAAACCGGAACCGCAAGATTTGAATACTGGAAACCGGGCCCCATGAAATACAGAGCCTCATTTGCAGGATTCTATCCGGCGGACAATCCTAAATATACCTGTTACGTAATGATCAGTGAGCCGGACAATTCAAAAAGCTTTTATGGTTCAACAGTTGCAGCACCTGTATTTAAAGAAATTGCCGGAAAAACATTCCTGAAAACACCACAAAACATCGAGAAAGAAATGTTGGTAGATAAAAAAGTGGATCTCAGCAAAATGATTGAGCAACCGGTAAAAGTGGCGGTAACCAATAAAATAATGCCCAACGTAACCGGTTTAATCGGAAAAAATATTATTCCGCAATTAGAAAACCAGGGTTACCGCGTCGATTATAAAGGAGTCGGAAAAATAAAAGAACAGTTTCCTCTGGAAGGAACTGTCATCAACAAAAACCAAAGAATTTATCTGCAGTTGCAGAATTAAAATAACACCGTTCCCGAAAAGGACGATTAACAGTGGATAGGAAAAATTCCTGTCATATATAAATAAAATGAAATTAGAAGAAATCTTAAGCAGAATCCCAGTTCTGGAAATCATCGGAAATCAAGACCGTGAAGTTTCAGCATTAATTTTCGACAGCCGGAAAGCAGTTGAGGATTCCCTTTATGTAGCGATCAAAGGAACGGAATCTGATGGCCATGATTTCATCAGTTCTTCTGTTGAAAAAGGAGCGGCTGTAATTGTCTGCGAAAATGTTCCAACTGAAATAAAAGCAGAAATTACTTATATAAAAGTAAAAGATGCCGCAAAAACTTTGGGTCTTCTTGCTTCTAATTTTTATGGAAATCCTTCTTCGAAACTGAACCTCATCGGGATTACAGGAACGAACGGAAAAACTTCCACCACTACCCTTTTATTTGATATTTTTAAAATTTTAGGTTTTAAATCAGCGCTGATTTCTACTGTAGAATACAGAATCGGTGACGAAATGATTCCTTCCACGCACACCACTCCGGATGTGGTCCGTTTGAACCAAATTCTGGCAAAAGCGGTTGAAGAAGGCTGTGAATATGCTTTCATGGAAGTTTCTTCGCACGGAATCCATCAGTACAGAACCGAAGGTCTACATTTTAAAATCGCAGGATTTACGAATATAACGCATGATCATCTTGATTATCACAAAACGTTTGAAGAATATCTAAAAACGAAAAAAAGATTTTTTGATGAATTGAGTTCAGATGCCATTGCCATTACCAACGCTGATGATAAAAACGGGAACGTAATGTTGCAAAACACCAAAGCGAAAAAGAAAACTTACGCTTTGAAAACCATGGCAGATTTCCACGGAAAAATCACAGAAATTGATTTTAATGGAATGCTTCTCAACTTTAATGGAAAAGAATTCTGGACCACTTTGACCGGGAAATTCAACGCTTACAATTTGCTTCTTGCGTATGCAGTTGCGATTGAATGCGGTTTTCATGAAGATGACATTTTACCGGCTATTTCACAATTAAAGAGAGTGAACGGCAGATTTGAAACTTTAAAATCTGACGGCGGAATCATCTTCGTTGTCGATTATGCACATACTCCCGATGCTTTAGAAAATGTATTGGATTCCATCAACGATATCCGGACAAAAAACGAAAGGCTGATCACCGTATTTGGTTGTGGCGGAGACAGAGATCACGCGAAACGTCCTGAAATGGGAAAAATCGCAACGAGAAAATCTACGCTGGCCATCATCACTTCCGATAATCCAAGAACAGAAGATCCTGCAGAAATCATTAAACAAATTGAAGCAGGCGTAGAACCTCAAAATTTCAGCAAATACACATCAATTCCTGACCGTAGAGAAGCGATTAAAATGGCAATTAAATTTGCAGAACCGAAAGATATTGTCGTAGTAGCCGGCAAAGGACACGAAACTTATCAGGAAATCAATGGCGTGAAAAACCATTTTGATGATAAGGAAACCATTATTGAGCTGGCAAGGCTCATGTCTAAATAATTATCAACTGAAAGATTAAATAAACCGCTATGTTATATTACCTCTTCGAATATCTAAGCAGCCACGGAATTCACGTTCCTGGAATGGGAATGTTTAAATTCATCTCTTTCCGTGCAGGAATGGCCGTTTTGTTTTCCCTGCTTATTGCATTGGTTTTCGGTAAAAAAATCATCAACTATCTGCGAAATAAACAGATGGGAGAATTGGTACGCGATCTAGGTTTAGAAGGTCAGAAGCAAAAAGAAGGCACACCCACCATGGGTGGTTTGATTATCATTTTGGCGACTTTAATTCCGGTCTTACTTTTTACCAGAATTATGAACATTTATATTGTTTTACTGATTGTATCTGTGGTTTGGATGGGCGCGATCGGATTTATTGACGACTATTTAAAGAAAATCAAAAAAAACAAAGACGGGCTCAGCGGTAAATTCAAGGTGATCGGCCAGGTTGGTTTAGGTTTAATTGTAGGAGTTACCATGTATTTTCATCCGGATATTACGGTGAAAAGAAAATATGCAGACGCCAAAGAAGTCAACCGGAATAATGTAGAAGCCAACTTTATGAAAACGGAAAAATCGACCGTTTCCACTGTTCCGTTTGTGAAAAATAACGAGTTCGATTACAGCGGTCTTTTATTTTGGATGACTCCAGAAAAAGCACACGAATGGGCCTGGATTGTTTTTATCCCAATTGTAATTTTTATCGTTACCGCAGTTTCCAACGGTGCCAATATTGCCGACGGAATCGATGGTCTAGCGGCCGGCACGAGTGTCGTCATTTTGCTCACCCTTTCACTTTTTGCCTACCTGTCCGGGAATATTATTTTCGCGGATTATCTTAATATTATGTTCCTGCCGAATATGGGTGAGACGACCATTTTCGCCCTCGCTCTGGTGGGTGCTGTTATCGGTTTTTTCTGGTACAACACCTATCCGGCTCAAGTATTCATGGGCGATACCGGAAGTTTAATGCTCGGCGGAGTCATTGCCGTTTTAGCAATTATTCTCAGAAAAGAATTATTGATTCCTGTACTGTGCGGAATTTTCTTAATTGAAAACCTTTCAGTCGTACTGCAGGTAGGAGTCTTTAAATACAGAAAAAGAAAATACGGATTGGAGTACGCGCAAAACAACAGACTGTTCAAAATGTCTCCTCTCCATCATCATTATCAAAAAGAAGGATATCACGAAAGCAAAATCGTCAACCGAATGATCATCATCGGGGTTTTGTTTGCCATTATTTGTTTAATCACTTTAAAAGTCAGATAACACAAGATTGTTCCATAGGGACGACCGATATTTTAGACAGGAAATTGTTCCTGTTAAATTAAAAAACAGAATATGAAAATAGTTGTTTTAGGTGGCGGAGAAAGCGGAGTAGGTGCAGCTTATTTAGCGAAGAAGAAAGGCTTGAATGTTTTTCTTTCGGATAAAGGTGCGATAAAAGACGATTATAAAAAACAGCTGACCGAAGCCGGAATCGAGTTTGAAGAAGGACAGCACGACGAAGCCAGAATTCTTGAAGCAGACTGGGTGATCAAATCTCCAGGAATCCCGAAGAAAGCTGATATTATTTTTAAAATCAACCAAAAGGGAATTCGCCTCTCTTCAGAAATTGAATTTGCCGCTGAATTTACCCAGGCCAAAATTATAGCCATTACCGGAAGTAACGGAAAAACAACAACGACTTCGTTGATCTATCATATTTTAAAGAATGATCATCTGAAAGTGGGTTTAGCCGGAAATATCGGAAAAAGCTTCGCAAGACAGGTCGCAGACGAAAATTTCGACTACTATGTCTTAGAAGTGAGCTCTTTCCAGCTGGATGATATTCAAAGTTTCCGGCCTTATATTTCTTTATTATTGAATTTAAGTCAGGATCATCTTGATCAGTACAATTACAATTATGAAGATTATGCGCTGGCAAAGTTCAGAATTGCAGAAAATCAGGAGAACGACAATTTCTTTATCTATAACAAAGATGATGAAATGAGCATGAACCTTCTGGAACAGCTGGCCATCCGAGCGAAGAAGATTCCGTTTTCCACAAAAGGCAATTTAAATGAGGGCGGTTTTATTAATAATGATAAAATAGTGGTGAAGATCGAAGATGAGTTTTCAATGAAAATTGCAGAACTTTCTTTAGTTGGAAATCATAATATCGCCAACAGTCTGGCCGCCTCAATCGCCAGTAAAATATTGAAAATCAGCAATGAAAGCATTCGGAATTCATTGATGACTTTTCAGGCAGTTGAACACAGGCTGGAACCGGTTGCCCAAATTAACGGAGTTACTTTTATTAATGACAGCAAAGCCACCAACGTGAATGCAACTTACTTCGCTTTGGAAAGCATGAACCAGCCAACCATCTGGATTGTAGGCGGTGTTGACAAAGGAAATGATTATAGCGAAATCGAAAATTTGGTCAAAAGAAAAGTAAAAGCAATTGTCTGCCTGGGACTTGATAATCAGAAAATCATCGATTTTTTCAAAGATAAAAAAGAATCTATTTACAGCACCTCAAGTATGGAGGAAGCAGTAAGAGTCTCCAAATCACTGGCAGAAAAAGGCGATACCGTTTTGCTTTCGCCATGCTGCGCAAGTTTCGATTTATTCGATAATTATGAAGACCGCGGACATCAGTTTAAAAATCAGGTATTAAAAAAAGCCATCGACTAACCGTAGATTAAAATGCAGGAAAGAGAAAACAAATTCGAGTTGTTAAAAGGCGACAAAGTGCTGTGGAGCGTAATCTTACTGATTTCGTTCTTCTCGGTATTCCCCGTCTATTCTGCAAGTTCTAATTTGGAATATATCGTCAACAGCGGAACCACCACTTCGCACCTCATCAAGCATTCTTTCTTCGTAGTGCTTGGTCTTGCAATCATGCGTGGTGTCGGCTATTTTAAATATGAACATATCGGCAAACTGAGCAGTTACCTTTTGGTATTTACCATTGTTCTCTTAGGCTTAACCATGTTTTCCGGACAAACCATCGATGGTGCTTCTGCCTCGCGCTGGTTAAAAATCCCGGGAACACCCATTTCCTTCCAACCTTCTTCTTTTGCTTATTTGATGTTGATTATTTATCTCTGCAGGTATTTAACAAAGAAAATCAAAAGAGAACGTCTTCCGATTGAAAACATCTTTTACATCTTCGGCCCGGTTTTACTGGTCTTTGGTCTGGTCGCAAAAGATAATGGGTCCACGGCTTTAATGATATTAATGGTTTCATTAATTGTAATGCTCATCGGTCAGTTAGATAAAAAATACATCTTTGGATTCGTAGGTCTTTCATCAGTAATGATTGGGATTTTCATGTTTCTTGCTTTAAAGACCGACCTCATCGGAAGCAACCGGGTTCATACCTGGATGAGCCGCGTAGAAACTTTTACCAAAAAAGAAAATCAAATTGAAGACGAAGCAGATAAAGCAAAAAATTATCAGGTCATGCAGGCAAAAGCCGCAATCGTTCATGGTGGAATCACCGGAATGGGTCCTGGTAAAAGCGCCTTGAAACAAATGCTTCCTCAGTCTGCCTCGGATTTTATTTTCGCCATTATTGTGGAGGAATATGGTTTTATAGGAGCAACAGTTTTAATTGCACTTTACCTCATCATGATTATCCGGATCGTAATGATTGCCAGTAAAATGCCGGCCTTCTTTGGGAGTTTACTGGTCTTAAGTCTCGGGACCATGATTTTTATACAGCTGACCGTGAATATTGCGGTCGCCATCAATCTGATTCCGGTTACCGGTCAACCGCTGCCACTAATAAGTTATGGTGGAACTTCCATGCTGGTAACTTATATTCAATTAGGAATTATCTTAAATGTAAGTTCGAGAATTCAGGTTTATGATGAAGAAGGAATGGGCAAAAAACAAAGCATCGAAGAAATAAATGACATTGCATAAAATCCCGAAGAAACGGTCTAACCAGGCATAGGTGAAAACCTATGGAAATCAAAAAAAAAAATGAACAAAAAAATAAAAATTCTAATGAGCGGCGGCGGAACCGGAGGACATATCTTCCCGGCGGTTGCTATTGCGCAGGAAATTCAAAAGAGATTTCCGCAGGCAGAATTTTTGTTCATCGGAGCCAACGGTAAAATGGAAATGGAAAAAGTTCCACAAGCCGGATTCAAAATTATCGGTTTAAATATCGCAGGATTCGACCGTGGAAACATATTGAAAAATTTAAGATTACCATTTAAACTGCTTTCGAGTATTACAACAGCCAGAAAAGCAATTAAAGAATTCCAGCCGGATTTCGCCATCGGGACCGGAGGATTCGCAAGCGGACCTGCGCTTTTTATGGCAAGCAATTTAAACGTTCCGATTTTTGTTCAGGAGCAAAATTCATTGCCCGGAAAAACCAATACGTTTCTGGCGAAAAAAGCAAAAGCAGTTTTCACCGCTTACCCGAATATGGATCATTTCTTCCCGAAAACAAAAACGTTCTTTTTAGGAAATCCTGTCCGGAAAAATATCATCACCGATTTAATTACGAAAGATGTAGCGAAAGAGAAATTAGGGTTAGACAAAAACAAACTCACCATTCTTTCAGTGGGTGGATCTTTAGGATCAAGAACCTTGAACAATGGTTGGAAAGAGAATATAGAAAAATTAATAGAAAAAGATTTCCAGCTGATCTGGCAGACCGGAAAACTGGATTATCAAAGTTTGAACGAAGATTCGAAAATTTCATATCCACCTCAAATTCAGTTGAAAGAATTTATTTCCGATATGGCTTTAGCCTATTCCGCAGCCGATGTTATTGTTTCGCGCGCCGGTGCAATCGCAATTTCGGAATTGGCAATGGCACAGAAACCGGTGCTTTTGGTTCCGTTTCCTTTTGCGGCAGAAGATCATCAAACCAAAAACGCGATGACCTTAGTTGAAAAAAATGCAGCAAGAATGGTGAAAGATACCGAAATGAAAGAAAAATTCTGGACGACTTTAATGAAAATCTGTGAAAACGAAAATCTAAGAAATGAGATGAGCGAAAATTTAAAATTCTTCGCAAAACCTTTGGCCACAGAACGAATTGTAGATGAAATTTTATCATCATTAAATATCAAAGCATAAAATGAAAGCTTTAACAACATATCAGAACTTCTACTTTGTAGGAATCGGCGGCATCGGAATGAGTGCCTTGGCGCGGTATTTCAACGCCTCAGGGAAAAACGTTTTGGGCTATGATAAAATGCACACCAAGCTGACAAAAGCTTTGGTGGAAGAAGGAATTGGTATTGAGTTCGAAGATCTTGTTAATGATAAAGTAAAAAATTTAACCCCGGAAAACACTTTGGTGATTTTTACACCGGCCATTAAAAAACTGGATATTCTCACTTATTTTAATGATCAAAAATTCGATGTTTTAAAAAGAGCGAAAGTCCTCGGAATGATTACCGAAAACACCGACTGCATCGCAATTGCAGGAACCCACGGAAAAACGACAACCTCTTCTTTGGTCGCTCATTTATGCGAAGAAGCAAATCTTCCTTTCTCGTGCTTTTTAGGAGGAATTGCTGAAAATTTTAAATCTAATTTTCATTTTAATGGAAAAGACATTTCCGTTGTTGAGGCCGATGAATACGACAGAAGTTTCCTAACGCTCTCTCCGGATTGGGCCGTGATTACTTCCACAGATGCCGATCATTTGGATATTTACGGTGACAATGCCACCATTCAAAAAGGATTTCAGGATTTTGCAGATTTGATTCCGGAAGGGCAGCAACTTTTTGTCCGGAAAGGAATTCAGATTGGGCGTGACGCAAAAACGTACGCGGTGAATGAAGAAGCTGATTATTACTCCGATAACATCAGAGAAATCGGCGATAAAATACATTTTGATTTCCACACTCCGACTGAGGAATTTGATGATTTTGTTTGGGAAATTCCGGGAATTCACAATGTTGAAAATGCAACGGCCGCCATTGCTTTGTTAAATAATTTCGGTGTTGATTTCGAAACTTTGAAAAGAGGAATCGCCAGTTTTAAAGGAATTAAAAGGCGTTACACCAAACATAATTTTGAAAGCGGAAAAATTTATATCGATGATTATGCGCATCATCCAACGGAATTAAATGCGGTAATCGGTTCTATTAAAACTTTTTATCCGAAGAAGAAATTATTGGTGGTTTTTCAGCCGCATCTTTTCAGCAGAACAAGAGATTTCGCTGATGGATTCGCAGAAAGTTTAGATAAAGCTGACGAATTAATCCTGCTCGATATCTATCCGGCAAGAGAATTACAGGAAAACTATGAAGGCATCACTTCAAAATGGTTATTAGAAAAAGTAAAAACAGACAAAAAGGAAGTTTCCACGTTGGACGACGCCTTTAATAAAATAAAAGAAAAAGACTTCGACGTATTGTTAACCGTAGGTGCCGGGAATATCGACACTTTGTATGACGGAATTGTAGAATGGCTCTCAGATAAATAATGAAAAACAAATTCAGAATATTAAAGATTTTTGTTACCGTAATCCTGTTTGGGTTTCTGCTGAGTTTTTCGTTGAAAAGATTCAACGGAAAACCGATGGAAAAAGTCACCGTAAAATTGACAACAACCAAAGATCCAGTTTATTTCATCGATGAAAAAGACATCAAGGAATTGGTGAAAAAATCGAATCCAACAAAAAAAATCGGCGACATTAATATTCCTGATTTAGAAAAAAAATTAAACCAACTCCCGGAGGTTGACAGCGCAAATGTTTACCTGAATCTGAATGGAAATTTGAATCTGGATATCAAGCAACGGGTGCCCGCTTTCCGTCTGACCAAAGCTGACCGCGATTTTTATGTCGATGAAAAAGGGGTCGAATTCCCGATTTCAAAAAATTATTCGTTCCCATGTATGTTGGTTACAGGAAATGTAAAACAGTCGGAATATGTAAAGCTCGCCGAACTCATTGCAAAAATTAACCGTGATGATTTCAGCAGAAAATATTTCATCGGAATTTCTAAAAAGAAAGGAAATTATGAATTATTGACCAGCGAAGGGAATTTCAAAGTTGAAATTGGCGATTTAGAAAAAATAGATCTGAAGGTAAAAGGATTTAAAGCTTTTGTAGAAAAATATCTGATTCATCAGCAGCCAGAAAAATACACGAAAGTTTCTTTGAAATACGATAACCAAATTGTAACAACACTGAATCCCAAGTTTAAAGAAAATGACAGCATAATTGCCGTTGGCAAAAAGGAACTGGCAAATTTGCCGGTCATTAATCAGAAAAAAATCGAGGCTCAAAAAACAGCAGCTAAAACAAATTCTAATTAATGGCAAGAATGAACAGTACAACAGAAAGTCACGGAATGACAATCTGAAGATTAAAAAATAAGAAAACAGAGGATGCAAATCCTTGAAACGATAAAAAATCAAATCGACATATAATGGAAAATCACGAGTATTCAGTAGGCCTCGACATCGGTACCACCAAGATTGTGGCCATTGTCGGACGACGAAACGCCCACGGAAAAATTGAAGTTCTCGGCGTAGGAACGGCAAAAAGTTTAGGCGTTCACAAAGGTATTGTCAACAATATCTCCCAAACTATTCAGTCCATCAAAGCAGCGGTAGCGCAGGCCCAATCAAGTTCTGGCGTACCGATTCAAAAAGTAACCGTCGGGATTGCAGGCAAACATATCCGTTCGCTGCAGCATTCAGATTATATTATGCGGGAAAACCCGGATCAATATATCACGGATGACGATATCGATAAATTAAAAGACCAGGTAAAACAGTTGGTGATGTTGCCTGGTGAAGAAATCATTCATGTACTTCCTCAGGAATATAAAGTCGATTCTCAGGGAGAAATCCAGGAACCGGTCGGAATGCACGGAACCCGTCTTGAGGCGAACTTCCATGTAGTAGTCGGTCAGATGGGAAGCATCAGGAATATCGCCAGATGCGTTCGTGAGGCAGGTTTAGAAATGGAAGCACTGACTCTTGAACCATTAGCATCGTCAGAAGCTGTTTTAACCAAAGAAGAAAAAGAAGCCGGAGTTGCGATCGTAGATATCGGTGGCGGGACAACGGATATCGCTATTTTCAAAGACAATATTATTCGCCACACCTGCGTCATTCCTTATGGCGGCGGGATTATTACCGATGATATTAAAGAAGGCTGCTCTATTATTGAAAAACATGCGGAAAAACTGAAAGTGAATTTCGGTTCTGCAGTTCCGGAGTTAGAAAAAGATACCACTTTCGTTACCATCCCGGGCTTACACGGCAGACCCGATAAAGAAATTTCATTAAAAACTTTAGCACAAATCGTGAGTGCCAGAGTGGAAGAAATTTTGGAAATGGTGAATACAGAATTAAAAGCATATGGCGCGTTTGAACAAAAGAAAAAATTAATCGCGGGTATCGTTTTAACCGGAGGCGGCTCTAATCTTCGTCACCTGCGACAGTTGGCCAATTACACCACTGGTTTCGACAGCAGAATCGGTTTTGCCAATGAATATGTGACCAACGATAAAAGCCAACATTTAAAAGGGCCGGAATATGCAACTGCCATTGGTCTGTTAATGGAAAGTCTCAAAATCCGCGACAAGAAAACTACTCCCGAAAATGTTGAAGAGAAAGTTGAAGTTACAGCAACACCAAGCGCCAAGCTCACCGCAGATGAAATCTTAAATCAGGATGAATTTATTATTAAAGAGGCTTTTGTGGAACAGGCAGCAGAAAAACGACGGAACAAACTGACTATCGGACAAAAAATAATGGAAAGCGTAAAAAAATTCTTTGAAGAAGTTGAATAATTAAAAAACCAAGACTATGGAAAATATAAACACCCCGGGATTTTCATTTGATCTACCAAAAGGAAATTCATCAATAATTAAAGTAATCGGCGTAGGCGGCGGCGGAAACAATGCACTGAAACACATGTACGAACGTGGAATCTATGGTGTAGATTTCGTGATCTGTAATACCGATTCACAAACCTTAGATAATAATCCAGTTGCAAACAAAGTGCAGTTGGGATTAACCATCACCGAAGGACTGGGCGCAGGAGCTGACCCCGAAGTTGGGGAAAAAGCTGCGATCGAAAGTATTGAAGATATCAAAGCGGCTATGGGCCAAAACACCAAAATGGTTTTCATTACTGCCGGAATGGGTGGTGGTACCGGTACCGGCGCTGCTCCTGTTATTGCAAAAGTGGCCAAAGACATGGGAATTCTTACCGTGGGAATCGTTACCGTACCTTTTAGTTTTGAAGGAAAAAGAAGACTGGATCAAGCAGAATTAGGTTTGGACAAACTAAGAAACAATGTGGATTCACTGATTGTCATTAATAATGATAAATTACGTCAGCAGTTTGGTAATCTGGGTTTTAAATCAGGATTCTCCAAAGCGGATGAAGTGTTAACCAACGCTGCAAAAGGAATGGCAGAAGTTATCACCGGATATTTCGATGTAAATATCGACTTTCGTGATGCGAAATCGGTGTTGGCAAATTCCGGAACGGCCCTAATGTCAAACGGTGTTGCTTCCGGTGAAAACAAAGCGGAAGAAGCCGTGAAAAAAGCATTGGACTCCCCATTATTAAATGACAATAAAATTACCGGAGCGAAAAATGTACTGTTGCTCATCAGAAGTGGCTCGGAAGAAGTAACCATGGACGAAATCGGAGTAATTATGGACCACATCCAGCAGGAAGCCGGCCATACCGCAGACATTATTTTCGGAGTTGGAACCGATGAAGAATTAGGTGATGCTGTCAGCGTACTGGTTATTGCAACAGGATTTTCCAAAGATCATCAAAAAAAATCAGGCGTAACGGAAAAGGTAAAGTTTACTTTGGCAGATTCGATGGAACCGGCGAAGAAAAGAGAAACCGCTTTTAAAGCTACCCAGGAAAATCAGCAGGCACCCACAGGTTATCCGTCTTCAAAAAATCTATTTATTTTAGATGACGAAGATGATTTTCCTACCAATGAATTTCAGGTAAAAACAGTGGAGCAAAGCAGAGTGATTGAAAAAGAAACTCCAACTGAAATCAATCGTTTTGTGGAGGAAAATCATGTGGCATCACCAGGCTTTCATCAGGAACAGGAAATACCGGAATTTGATCTTTTCACATACGATGATGATCTCAGCGACGAGCCAGTTTCCCACTCTTTCAGTTTTGAAACTGAAGATAAAAAACCGGAAAAACCAGTTGAAAGACGAAATCCGTTTGACGAAGAAAAGCCAATGGAATTCAGTTTTTTCGTAAACGAACCGATTGAAGAGCCCAAAGTTGAAACACCGCAACCCAAAGCAATCATCAAGGAAGAACCGGTTCAAAGATCAGAACCTAAGGTGGAAGAAAAACCAATAGAGAAAGTAGCAGAGAAAACGATTTTCGAAGTTCAGGAAGATTTTACTTTCATTAATAAAACGACAAACAGTGATAAAGTTTTAGAAAGAAGAAATAAGCTGAAAGAATTTAATTCAAGATATCAGAACTTCGAACCGGAAAATGATTTTGAGAGCATCCCTGCTTTCCGTAGAAAAAACATTTCGATCGGACAGGAAAATGCTTCGGCACAAAAAATCAGTAATTTCCTGACCGAAAGTGACGGAAAAATGCAGGTTAGAGAAAACCGTTTTTTAAATAAAGACGTAGATTAATAATTTAATGCAATAATGTACTGGTTCACCAATATGACAAATTGCAAAAGGCGTCACAAATTGGTAAATTGATATATTGTTTCATTGTTACACTATAAAAAATATGAGTTTAGAAATCATCATCAGCGACGCGATCAAAGACGCGATGCGCGCAAAAGATAAAGTTGCTCTGGATGCTTTGCGTGCAGTAAAATCCCAAATCCTGTTGTTGAAAACAGAAGCAAAAGGAGCGGAAGTTTCTGCCGAACAGGAAATCGCAATTTTACAAAGAATGATAAAGCAGCGCAAAGATTCTTATGACCAGTTTATGGCACAAAACAGAGGCGATCTTGCCGAAGTTGAAGAAGCACAAAGCAAAGTCATTGAGAAGTACTTACCGCAGCAAATGACCAGCGATGAACTGGAAGCAGCGATGAAAGAAATCATCGCAGAAACCGGCGCCACCAGCGCCAAAGATTTAGGAAAAGTAATGGGAACGGCAAGTAAATCTCTTGCAGGAAAGAGCGACGGAAAAAGTATTTCCGAGATGGCTAAAAAATTACTTTCTTAAGGATCAGTTAGGATATTCAACCTTTGCATATCGATTTGATTAAACCCGGAGCATTTTTGTTCCGGGTTTTTTGCGGACAAAAAGTCGTACTTTAGAAGATGGAATGGTTTTGATGAAAATACAATTGAAGCAGTCTGATTAATAATACTTAAATTTGCAAATCAGAACAGTTCTAAATAAAAGTACAATTTAAAAAAAATACAATATGTATCCAGAAGATTTAGTAATGCCAATGAAGCATGAGCTAACCGATAAAGGGTTCCAAGACTTAACCTCTGCTGAAGCAGTAAATCAAGCGATTAAAAGAGAAGGTACAACGTTATTAATGATCAACTCCGTTTGTGGTTGTGCAGCAGGTGCAGCAAGACCAGGCGCGGTTTTCTCTCTTACAGGAGATAAAAAACCTGACCACCTTGTCACCGTGTTCGCAGGTTACGACAAAGAAGCAGTTGACGAAGCGCGCAAGTTTTTGGCACCATTCCCGCCAAGTTCTCCATGTATTGCTCTTTTCAAAGACGGCGAACTGGTTCACATGTTGGAAAGACACCACATCGAAGGAAATCCTGCCGGAGCTATCGCTGCAAACCTGCAGGGAGCCTATCAGGAATACTGCTAAACTAAACCTTTAGTTAAAAAAAATCCGCTTGTAATAAAGCGGATTTTTTTTTGTCATTCTCTGCATAATATCATTTAGCAGAAATATATTATATTTGTCGTTATGGCGACGAAAGCACTTTTCAATACCGTGGTTAATTGGTTTATCCGACAGCGGATTGACCAGATTCAGAAATTCATGGATAATCCCATAGAAACCCAAAACGGAGTGCTCTTCTCCCAGTTGTATTATGCCGAAAATACCGATTACGGAAAAATTCATGGCTTCAGTTCTATTTCAACGTATCGGGACTTTACGGCCAACGTTCCCATCGTTACTTACGAAGATTTCGAACCGTATATTGAGCAGGCAAGACAAGGCAAAAAGGATGTTTTCTGGCCGGGTTTGGTGAAAAACTTCGCCAAATCTTCGGGAACAACCAATGCGAAAAGCAAATTCATTCCCATTACCGATGAGAGTTTAGAATTATGCCACATGAAAGCAGGCAAAGACCTCATCTCTATTTACGCCAACAATCACCCCGACAATCAACTCTTTACCAATAAAAATCTCCGTTTAGGCGGAAGCGCGGATTTCTACGAAAACTTCAACACCAAATTCGGAGATCTTTCTGCCATTTTAATAGACAATCTTCCTTTTTGGGTAGAGATTACGACCACACCGAGCAAAAAGGTGTCGCTGATGTCGGAATGGGAAACCAAATTAAACGCCATCGTTTCTGAAGTGACCAATGAAGAAGTCGGAAGTTTAACCGGCGTGCCCAGTTGGATGATGGTTTTGTTGCAAAGGATTTTAAAAGAAACCGGTAAAGAAAACATTTCAGCATTATGGCCGAATCTGGAAGTTTTTTTCCATGGTGGAATCAGTTTCAAACCTTACCGCGAACAGTACAAAAAGATCATCGGAAAAGACATTAATTACTACGAAATTTATAATGCTTCAGAAGGATTCTTTGCCATTCAGGATCAGTACGGAAGTGACGAAATGCTGCTCATGCTGGATTACGGGATTTTCTACGAATTTATTCCGATGGATCAGTTCGACCCGGACAACTTACAGGCAATTCCTTTAGAGGAGGTAGAAATCGGCAAAAATTACGCGATGGTTATTACCACGAACAGCGGACTTTGGCGCTATTTAATTGGCGATACCGTTCGGTTCACCTCATTGCAGCCTTACAGGATCAAAGTTTCCGGAAGAACGAAACATTACATCAATGCTTTTGGGGAAGAACTGATGATCGACAATGTAGAAACGGCACTTTCAAAAGCTTGTGAAGCAACAGATTCCTCCATTCTGGATTTTACCGGTGCCCCGGTTTTTATGCAGCAGGGCGAAAGTGGCGCCCACGAATGGATTTTCGAATTCACCCAACAGCCTGCTGATTTAGAAAGATTCAGCGAAGTTTTCGACAATCATTTAAAATCGGTAAACTCCGATTATGAAGCGAAAAGGTATAACAATATAACGTTGAAAAAACCGATCATTCACGTTGCCAAACCTCATCTTTTCTACAACTGGATGTCTGAAAGAGGAAAACTCGGCGGCCAGAACAAAGTCCCGCGTCTGAGCAATGACCGCGAATATATCGAGCCGTTATTAAAGATGAATGAATAAAAAAAATCTGCTGAATCAACAGCAGATTTTCCTATTTTTTCTTCAGATCTTCTTTTACCTTTTCGGCGCCTTTTTCTACTTTCTCAGCACCTTTCGCTGCGGCGTCTTTTACCTCTTCACCCGCTTTTTTCAGTTGATGAAGGCCTTTGTCTGCCGCAGCATCAATTTTATGTCCGGCTTCATCCAGTTTTTCCTTTGCCTGATCAACGGTCGCATTAATTTTTGCAGAATCAACGGTGGTAGAATGCTCACTTTCTGTCGTGGTAGTCGTTACCGTGCCGTCAGGATTTTCTGTGGTTTCAACTTTTGTTTCTGACTTTTTACAGCTCATTAATCCTAAAGAAAGAACTGCTGCAATTAAAAAATAATTTTTCATAATGTATGTATTTAAGTGAAATTCAAATGTAAAACAAAATTACGGATTAATCGTCTCCTGCGTAACCTGAGGTTTTTCTTTAGATTTACCAAGGTCTGTTTTCTTTATCGCTTCTGCCACTTTTTTCTCAGCATTCAACTTTTCTTCCTTCGCTGTTTTCAGCAGTTGCTCCTCTTCGTTCTTCATTTTAATCTGTTTTAAAGAATCCTGATATTTTAGCGAAGATATTTTAATCTTCCTTGCAATATCAACAGATGTCGCCCCCTGCGAGAAAGAATCGATGGCGATGGTATCATACGGCGGAACAGAGTTGGTTTCCTGCGGAATCACCTTTTGTTTAGCAGTTTCCTTTCCACAGGAAATAAAGAGTAAAAGAATAATTATAATGGACGTACTTCTCATTTTTAATCAATTTTAAATTCAGCAATAACCGGAAAATGGTCCGAAAGTTTAACCGACCGATCGACGCGGTAGCTGATGGGTTTTATTTCTTTCGAAGTAAAGATATAATCAATTCTGATCGGGAATTTATAATCATGAAAACTGGTTGAGCTTCCTCTTCCCACTTCTACAAAAGCATCTTTCAAACCACGGCCCAATGTATAATATTCATACGAATTAGGAACCGAATTAAAATCGCCCGCAAGAATGACCGGATACGGAGAATCATCGATGGCTTTACGGATATCCGCAATTTCCTGCTGATGTATTTTAAAAGTCGGCACCAATTTTCTGATAATGCCTTTTAGTTTAGTTGTATTTTTCTCCAGATCTTCTACCGGTTTTACCATCTGTTTATCAAAAGAAAAAGGATTCAGATACACATTGACCACCCTGATTATTTTACCTTTAAACTTGATATCTGCGAAAAAAGCGTTGCCGTTTCCGGTGGTGGTTAATTTTCCCTGATTGACGATTTCAGTCTTTGAATTAAGAGCAACAATCTCGTATTTATCGGTTCGGTAAGGATAAGTGGGAATGTTAAACTCACCTCCATATTCCTGCCCAAAGATAAGATCTGCATCGGTTTTTTCTAAATATTCATTTATTTTGTTATTTCCGCCTATTGATCCGGCTTTAATGTTCATGGTCACAATCTTAAGATTTGGTTTTTCTGCAACTTTTTCGGTCCAGTTCACCCATCTTCGGATCGGCATAATCATCATTAAGGTGATGGCGATAAAAAACAACGCCCGTTTCTTCCACAGAATTATCCAGAAAATACAAAGGATGATATTCAAAATCATCAATACCGGAAATGCTAGCGAAAGCAGATTTAAGTAGGGAAATACATTGGGAGAAACGTAATCGTTCAATACCGTTCCGCTGTGCGAGACAATAGTGAAGAGATGAATAAGAACTAAACCAGATCTGAATATTTTCACCAGTTCAGTTTTAATTAATTCTGTACTGATTGTCTTTCCATCTCTTTGCCAGAAGATACCCGACGACGGCGCCACCAATATGAGCAAAATGGGCAACTCCTGCCATCGATCCACTGAATCCTAAATAGAGTGAAATCACGATGATTGCGGGTAAAAGATATTTGGCTTTAATCCCAAAAGGAACAAACATAAAGAATAATTTGGAATCCGGGAACATGGTCGAAAATGCAGCAACAACACCGAAAATCGCACCCGAGGCGCCCATCATAGGAATGGCATAAATATCCGCTGGATTTGCGCCCTGGCTGAGCTCAAAATAATTCCAGCCACAGTTCAAAGCATACGCTCCGATACCGCTGGCAAAATAAAGAATGATATATTTTCTATCACCAACAACCTGCTCCAGAACCGGACCGAAACTCATTAATGTCAACATATTAAAAAGAATATGCGTAATCCCCATCCCGCTTTCCAACGGTGCATGCATAAACATGTGCGTGATGACCTGCCAAACCTTGAAATAAGGAGAAGCGATATAATACACCGAAAACATTTCATACAGTTTTGGAAACATAATGAAATTCGAAGCCAAATAAAATATGACATTCAGGATGATGATGTTTTTGGTGATCGGCGTGAGTCTTGGAAACATAATTTAAAATTTATTTTTTAATTCATCTAATGGGACTTCGATAAAACATCTTTTCCCCGATGGTAAATATTCTGGAAAACCCAATGCAGTGAAATCTTTAATCACCTGTTCAGCATCCATTTTATATAAGAAATCAAAACGCGATTTGCTCTGGATTTTATTCCATTGGCTGTTATAAAAATCCAGAAATTCCTCTTCCGTACGGTATTCTAATATTTCAAAAATATTTTCGAGGAATTTCATCACCTGGGTTTCTTTTAATCCTTGCGGCACCGCATCGATCCGCAGCACATTGTCGTTTGCAATAATCATTTCAAAACCCAGTTCCGGTAGATACTTTTTAATGGAGCGGAACTTATTTTTCTCCGTTTCATTCATGTGGTATTCGAGCGAAAAAAGAAGCGTATGTTTTTCATTACTGCGTTTCTTTTTTGCATTTCTTTCACTCACGATCAGGCGGTGCATTCTGCCCAAGTCGAGCATTAATGTTTTTCCGTTTTTATTAAAAAGCCAATATCCGTTTGGAAGACGCATTAAATCCTCATCGAAATCTTCTTCTTCAAATAAATTAATTTTCGAAGGTTCTGCCTGTATATTTTGCTGATACATTTCAGCCATCGCCACTTTTTCACCCGGCGAAACGGTTTCTTCACGGAAAGGATTGTAATCACGGTCGACCACGATTTCAGGTGCTTTAAAACTTCCACCGGTTTTTGGTTGGTTTAAAAAAGCATCCATTCCTGAATCGCGTTCAAAATCCAGACTTGGCGAAACATTATAGATGCCCAAAGACCGCTTGATCGTGGATCGGATCAAAGCGAAAATCAAATTATCATCTTCAAATTTAACTTCCGTTTTTTGAGGATGAATGTTGACATCCACTTTCTGCGGATCCAATTCCAGAAACAGGAAAAATGTCGGAATATATCCGGGCAAAAGCAAGCCTTCGAATGCTTCCTGAACGGCTTTATTAAAGTAAGGACTTCTGAAATATCTCCCATTAACAAAGAAAAACTGTTCGCCCCTGGTTTTTTTAGCGCCTTCCGGTTTTGCGACAAATCCGTTGAGTTGAATCCAGCCCAAATCTTCTTTAATAGGAATAAGAAGCGGCTGTAATTTTCGGCCAAAAACATCTACAATTCTCTGCAACAAACTGCCTTTCCGCAATCTGAAAACAATATCGTCATTGTGGAAAAGCTCGAAATCCAGATTTTCGTGAGCCAAAGCAACCCTTTGAAATTCGTCAATAATATGACGGAATTCAATATTGTTGTTTTTCAGAAATTTTCTTCTGGCCGGAACATTATAGAACAGATTCTTCACTGAAAAATTGGAACCTTCCGCTGTTTGAATCGGTTCCTGAAATTGGAATCCTCCGCCTTCAATATAAATATTGGTACCGATTTTGGCATCTTTCGTTTTGGTTTTCAACTCCACTTCTGCCACCGCGGCAATCGAAGCCAAAGCTTCACCACGAAAGCCTTTGGTAGAAATCCGAAAGATATCTTCGGTGGTACTGATCTTTGATGTTGCGTGTCTTTCGAACGCCAGCCGCGCATCAGTTTCACTCATGCCGTTTCCGTTATCTACGACCTGAATCAAGTTACGCCCGGCATCCCGAATAATCAGTTCGATTTTTGTGGCACCAGCGTCGATGGAATTTTCGACTAATTCTTTTACGATAGAAGCAGGCCGCTGCACCACTTCTCCGGCGGCGATTTGGTTGGCAACATGATCTGGTAAAAGTTTTATAATATCCGACATTTTAATAAAAGGGTCTAATCTGTTTTTGGCAGTTATTCATTATTGCAACTGCGTCATTTTTCATTAAATGAATTGCGGAGAAAGTCCGATGTTAAAAGAAATTCCCGCTCATTTTTTCAACGGGTAAAAATAGCGATTTATTTTTTGCTTCAAACAAAAATAACCTCTGGAAATTCCAGAGGTTTTATGGCGAATTAAATTGAATTAAGGTTTACTCGCCAGGAAATATTCCGCTTCGCCTTTCCCCCAAGTCGGATGTAATGCTGATTTTGACTGGTACACTTTGAACTGGTCCAGCGATTTTTGAAATAATTCCAAACCTTTTGTTTTACTGCCACCAAACTGTTCCGGCGTATAATACGTATCTTCTGCTTTCAATAAAGTAATTCTGGGGTTTCCGGAATCCAGTTTTTCTGCCTTTCCTAAAGCATCTGCGCCCAACATTCCTTCGCTCATAAATCTCGCCTGCGGGTCGACCATCATTTTTAAACCGTGAATCATTTTCTGTAAAATCAGGATTTCTGCATTATCTTTACTCAGTGAATATGCTTTGTCTAAAGAAGTTTGTGCTTCTGCCGCAACAGCGTCCAGTTCTGAAAGTTTTCCGGCACGCATTAAACTTCTGCCTTTTTCAATCATAGCATGAGCAGCGTAATAATAAGGCAGCCACTCTGTTTTTTCTTTATCACCGATTCTTACAAAATCATTTGAAACCGCAGTAAAATCTTCCGCCGTTTTAGACTGTTCTAATTTTTCGATTTTTTCAGACATTACTTTTTCGAAGGCAGTTTGGGCAAAAATGCTTACTGAGCAAACGACAAACATTATTAATACTAATTTTTTCATTGTTTTAAATTTTTGATGATTATGTTTTTGATAAGTCAAAGGTAATTGAGGTAAAAGCCGGATGAAATTCTTTCTCTCCGAAGGGTTAATTTTCTTTTCTGAACCGTATTAAAGATTGTTATTTATTGCATCCTGCGTTCTGTCAATACCAAAATTGATGAAAGCTCCGATAAAAACAAAAGTGCTGGCAGACGGTAAAACCGGTTTACTTCTTAAGCCGTCATTTGAAAATTGGTAGCCGTAAATATTCTTTTGTCCCAAAATATTGTTCACAGACAATACCAATACTGTAAATGCTTTCGAGTCTTTTTTACCCAGATTTGGCAGATAATTTAAACTGAAATTCAAAGCATTAAAATCTTTTAATTTCCCTTGACTGTTCAAATAATACTCTCCATTTTCTTGTGTTTGAAAATTATAAAACGGTCTTCCGGAAGCGTAAGAATAAGAAAGATTAAAACCGGTTTTCCAGTCGGTGACAAATTTTTTAGCCACGACAGAAAGCGTGTGTTTTGCCGCGAAATTGGGAAATAAACTTTGGTCATAATTCAGGTAATTACGCCTGGAATCCAGATAAGAATATGAAATCCAGTAGTCGATATTTTTGATTGACTTTTTATCCCGCCAGAAAATTTCGAAACCTTTGGCAAAACCATTTCCGTTATTATTAATGGCGATGGGACGATAATCTAAAACTTTTGTTTTAATGAGATCGCTGTAATTTTTATAAAAAGCTTCGAGCCGAAAACTTCTTCCTTCTTCTGATTTTTGTATTTGTAAAATATAATGTTCCGCTTTTTGATAGTTTAAAGGACTGCTTCCAAAATATTTCTGCTCCGGATTTTGGTAGAAAATTCCATACGCCAGAGAACTGGTCCAGTTTTTTGAAATTCGATATGCCATTGCCAATCTTGGGGACAGATTCCATTGATTAACTGCTGATGAATACTCCGTTCTTACACCAACTTTCGCTGACAAATGATTGCTGAAACCTAATTCTGTTTCGGCAAAAACCGAAGTAATTTGATTATGGGACTGAAAAGAAACTTGGGATATTTCAATATCTGTTATTTCTCGGGCCTGATTAAATTCAATACCGCCTCTAACCGCTGAAATCCGATTGATTTTTCTTTCTACCACGCCTTTCACATTGAAATAATTTCCTTTAATCTCTATTGAATTTGGATTAATTTCTACATTTTCATACGTATTGCTAAGGTGAATAAAACTGGAATTAAAAGTATAAGAACTTCCTAAATTCACCACATATTCGCCCCATTTCTGCCTGACAGATAAGTTATGAAAAGTGTTTTTCCCTTTTAAAGAAGTCTGATCAAAATCGATATTCGGCTCTAAACTTTCTGTCTGCAATCCGATTGTATTGGTGTCAAAACTTCCGTAATATTTCAGGATTCCTCCTTTTTTATTTTTTAATCTAAAGTTAAAGTTGGTCCCAAAACTTTCGGGAGCTTTGGTAAAATCATTATTGAATTTAATTAATTCCGTCATTAATCCCAGATTAGAGTACGAACCAAAAACACCAAAAGACTTCGATTTTTCTCCGTTTACATTTTGAAATCCCGCGGTTACAAACAGAGCCGAAATCCCTAAATCAATCGAATTCTTTTCCGGAAAATCGATACTTTCCAAGACCAAAACTGAAGATAATGCCTGTCCGTAAACGGCAGAATATCCGCCGCTGGAAAACACATTCCCTTTAAATAAAGAAGTATTTAACCGATCCATCGCTTTGATCCCGGGAACTGAATTTCCGAAAAAATTGTTGACTAAATTTCCATCCATAAAAAATTTAGTTTCCTCGCCGGTTCCGCCGCGGACAAACAACCCTTCGGTTTCACCGATTTTCTGAACTCCTGGCAGGGTTTCCAAAGCGGAAGAAATTTGTCCGTTTGCACCCGCAGTGGTGTAAATATCAATTGGAGTTAACAGTGCCGTCGCTCTTTTTTTATCACTCGCTTCAATGGAACCGGCAGAAATAACTACGGCATCAATTTCAGAAATCTGTTCTTCAAGATCAGAATTAACGCTAAGATTTTCCGTTCCGATCAAAATTGGTTTCTCAACTTCGACAAATTTAGAATTTGAAAAAACCAAGACCTGCGCTCCTTTTTCAGTGGTTTCAAAAGAATAGTTTCCATTTTCGTCAGTTGTTGCACCGTCGTAAGTATCTTTTAAAGTGACCGAAATATCTTTGATCCCTTTATTTTTGAAATTAACTTTCCCCGACACCGTAATCTGTGCATTGGAAAAAATGCCTGCCAAAAAAAACACAAAAAGGAGAACTTTAGAAATAATGAAAGGCTGCATGATGAGAATTTTATACCGCAAATCTATTACGGAATGGCTTTTGATGAAAATATAATCTACCGAATGGTTAAATTTGTAAACCGAATGGTATTTTAAATTATCTTTTAGCTTATTCAAAAACAATTATTTACATTAACCTCAAAATAAATATTATGAAAATCGCTTCATTTTCTATGTTGCTATGCAGCGCAATTATTGCTGTATCCTGCACCACCACAAAGTCTTATGTCATCAATTCTAAAAGCGGAACCGCCACTCAGGGAACCGCTGCATTTTCTCAAACGGGTAAAAATGTCGAAATGGACCTGAATGTTTACAAATTAACTCCAGGCATTCACGCCGTACATATTCATGAAAAAGGAGACTGCTCGGCGGCGGACGGAAGTTCTGCAGGCGGACACTGGAATCCCACGGCAGAGAAACACGGAAAATGGGAACATGGCGAATTTCACATGGGCGACATCGGGAATCTGGTTGCCGACAAAGATGGAACTGCGAGACTGGTTTTCAAAACCGACAACTGGTGTTTGGGGTGTAAGGATGATACCAAAAATATCATTGGAAAATCAATTATCATTCATGCAGGTGCAGATGATTTCCATACCCAGCCCACCGGAAATGCAGGTGGCAGAGTTGGATGTATAGAAATTAAATAAAACATCCTGCTTTTATTAAAATAAAAAACCGTCCCGTCAACATACTGACGGGACGGTTTTTTTTATAAGTTAATTGAAAAGTTATTTTGCCGTTGCTTTAGTTTTAACAGGCTCACCTTCTAAACCGTCTTTGGCTTCATTCAGTTTCAAGACTACCGTTCCGCCTTCGGTCAGCAGTTTGTTCACCAACATTTCTGCCAAAAGATCTTCGATATATTTCTGGATGGCACGTTTCAGAGGTCTGGCTCCAAAGTCTTTGTCCCAGCCTTTTTCAGCGATAAATTCTTTGGCATCGTCTGTCAGTTCAACTTTGTAGTTTAATTTTTCGAGACGGCTGTAGAGTTTAGCCAATTCCAGATCGATAATTTTAGAAATATCTTCTTTTTCTAGGTTATTAAAGATCACGATGTCGTCAATTCTATTTAAGAATTCAGGAGCAAAAGCTTTCTTCAGGGCATTTTCAATGGTACTTCTGGCTCTTGCATCGGTATTTGATTTCTTCGCATTGGTGCCAAAACCGACTCCGTCGCCGAAATCTTTTAAATCTCTGGTTCCAATATTAGAGGTTAAAATGATGATTGTATTTCTAAAGTCTATTTTTCTGCCTAAAGAATCGGTTACAAAACCTTCATCTAAAATCTGCAGCAAGATATTGAATACATCGGGATGGGCTTTTTCAATTTCATCTAAAAGCACCACCGCATAAGGTTTTCTGCGAACCGCTTCGGTCAGCTGGCCGCCTTCTTCATAACCCACATATCCCGGAGGCGCACCGACCAAGCGGGAAACCGCGAATTTTTCCATGTATTCACTCATGTCGATTCTGATTAAAGCTTCATCAGAGTCAAAGAGTTCACGAGCCATTACTTTTGCAAGTTCTGTTTTACCAACACCGGTTGTTCCCAGAAAAATGAAAGTTCCGATCGGACGGTTTGGATCTTTCAGACCGGCTCTGTTTCTTTGGATGGCTTTCACCACTTTTTTCACCGCATCCGCCTGTCCAATTACTTTTCCGCTAAGTATCGTTTCCATCTGTGCCAGTTTATCGAGTTCGTTTTTACCGACTTTGGTTACCGGAATTCCACTCATCATAGAAACCACTTCCGCGACACTTTCCTCGTCTACGATTTCTTTTTTCTCTTTGACATCTTTATCCCACTGTTCCTGCGCTGCATTTAGTTCCATCTGCAAGCGCTCTTCTTCATCTTTTAGTTTTCGTGCTTCAAGGTAATCCTGCTTTTTAACTGCTGCCTGTTTCAGTTCCTTAATTTCTTCGATGCTTTTTTCGTGTTCGATGATTTCGGTAGGAACTTTCATATTTTTAATATACACTCTGGAACCTGCTTCATCCATTGCATCGATCGCTTTATCCGGCAAAAACCGGTCGGTAATATACCGTGCGGTTAAATTCACACAGGCCAGAATCGCCTCATCGGTATAAGTCACATTGTGGTGGTCTTCGTATTTGTCTTTAATTTGATTTAAAATCTGTACGGTTTCCTCCACGGTAGTTGGCTCTACCATTACCTTTTGAAAACGTCTTTCTAAAGCACCGTCTTTCTCGATATACTGTCGGTATTCGTCAAGAGTCGTGGCACCAATACATTGAATTTCGCCCCTTGCGAGCGCAGGTTTAAACATATTGGAAGCATCTAAACTTCCGGTTGAACTTCCTGCTCCAACAATCGTGTGCAATTCATCGATGAACAAAATGACATCGCGGTTTTTTTCCAGTTCGGTCATGATGGCTTTCATTCTCTCTTCGAACTGACCACGGTATTTTGTTCCAGCCACTAAACTTGCCAGATCTAAAGTAATCACGCGTTTTCCATAAAGAACCCGGGAAACTTTTTTCTGTTGAATCCGTAAAGCTAAACCTTCTGCTATTGCCGATTTACCAACACCAGGCTCCCCGATTAAAAGAGGGTTATTCTTTTTCCTTCTGGATAAAATCTGTGAAACCCTTTCGATTTCTTTTTCACGACCGATTACCGGATCCAGTTTTCCTTCCCGGGCAAGCGTGGTAAGATCTCTTCCGAAGTTATCCAAAGTCGGTGTTTTGCTTTTACCGGTGCCAATATTGCCGGTAGGTCTTCTCATTTGTCCGAATTCCTCCCGTTCTTCGTCATCATCGTATGCACTCATTTTAGGACTTTGTCCTGAGTTTTTCAACATCGTCTGATATTCCTTGGTTACTCTTTCATAATCGATATCGTACGAACTTAAAATACTGGTCGTAGGATCCTCTGATTTATAAAGAATACCGAGTAACAAATGAACGGTATTCACTTCTGAACTTTGGTACTGTCTGCATTCCAATTCCGACCTTTTCACGGCTTGGTCAGCCATTTTGGTAAAAGATATCTTTTCACTTTCTGCAGAAAATGGGTTTAAACTGGCCACGGCCATGGTCTCGATTTTTCTTTTGATTTGGGTTAAATCGGCTCCCAAATTATGCATGATCTCCTTGGCAGAGTTGTCTGTTTTAATCATTCCTAAGATGAAATGCTCTGTATTAAGAAACTCGCTGTGCAAGCGTCTTGCTTCGTCTTTACTGTGTTTGAAAACTTGATTCAAACCGTTTGAAAATTGACTATCCATATTATTGTTTCTCGTCTGTTAATTGAAGATAGATAAAAATCTTTAAATTCTCTATGTAAGTTACAAATTCTTTACCAAAATCAATTCAAGACTAAATGGCAGAAATGATTTTCTTATTTCAGTGAAAATCATTACGTTTGTCTCTCAAAAAAGAATACTATGACTCCCGAAATTACCAACTACATCGGTTACGCTGCATCTTTTTTCATCGTTTTGAGTTTTGCGCTGAAGGACATCAAGAAAATCAGAATTATCAATCTTATTGGTTGTGTCCTGTTTGTGTTATATGGTATTTACAGCAATTATCTTTGGCCGATTATTATTCCCAACGCTGTGCTTTGCGGTATTCAGGTTTATCATCTGGTGAAAAAATCGTAAATACGCATTATGAAAGTTATTGTTTCAGCATTTAGCAGTTTGTATACCGACCAAAGAATTGAAAAGGTGTGCGAAACTTTGCATAAAAATGGATATGAAGTACTTTTAATAGGAAATGATTGGGGAGGCGCAGGAGCAATGCACCGTCCTTATAAATTCCTTCGGATCAAACATTTTTCATCTTCGTTAAAAACTGCCTACGCAGAATTCAACTGGAAACTTTATAAAGAACTTAAAAAGAATGCCGATAAAAACACCATCCTCCTTGCGAATGATTTGGATGCGCTGTTGCCCAATACACTCATTTCTAAAAAATTAAATATCCCACTTCTATTTGACAGTCATGAAATCTTTACTGAAATGCCTGCCATCCAAGGTAAAATTTCGCAAAAAATATGGAGATTTTTAGAACAAAAACTGGTGCCCAACATCAAATATATGATGACGGAAAGTTACAGCTACGCAGAATGGTTCGCTGATCAATATGGCGTAAATCCTGTGGTTGTAAGAAATATCCCAAGGCGAATTTCAGAGCCAATTGATATACCCAAAAATAATCCGAAAATCCTGCTCTATCAAGGAATTATTAACCAGTCGAGGGGAATTTCTCAAGCCATTTTAGCCACCAGACATTTAGACAATGTTATTTTTAAAATTGCCGGCGACGGCCCCAAAAGAACGGAATACGAGGCGCTTGTAAAAAAAGAAGGATTGGAAAACAAAGTTGTGTTTTTAGGAAAGTTAATTCCAACAGAACTTAGAAAACTAACGAAAACGGCGGATGTCGCTTTAAGCATTGAAGAAAACGGTGGTGTCAGCTATCTTTATTCCTTACCTAATAAGGTTTCAGACTGTATTCAGGCAAGGGTTCCCTTGGTTTTAATCAATTTCCCTGAAATGATGCGGGTTTACAATCAGTTTAAAGTGGGAGAAATTGTTGAAAATCACGATCCGCTTAATCTTGCAGAAAAAATAAAAACAGTTATTGCAAAAGGACGCGAATTCTATCAGCCTGAATTGGAAAGAGCTTCACAGGAACTGTGCTGGGAAAAGGAAGAACCCAAAATCCTCGCCTTATTCAAACAGGTTGTTGAAGAAAATTTCTAACACCGAATTTCTTATCTTTGCACAAATTGAACTGAGCAATGACCATCAAAGAAAAACAGCAGGAAACCGTAGATGCATTCGCATTTATGGAAGATTGGGAACAGAAATACGAATACATTATCGATCTTGGGAAAGAACTGAAAGGATTACCTGAAGACCGGAAAACCGATGACAATTTAATTAAAGGCTGCCAGTCAAAAGTATGGATTGATGCAGAATTCAAAGAGGGAAAACTATACTTCAATGCTGATTCTGACGGGATTTTACCCAAAGGAATCATCTCACTTTTAGTCTCTATTTACAGCGGTCATACAACCCAGGAAATTTTAGATTCTGATTTTAAATTCATTGAAGAAATCGGATTGCAGGAGTTCCTTTCGCCGTCACGAGCCAATGGTTTGATGGCGATGACCAAGCAAATTAAGTTTTACGCAGTCGCATTTCAATTAAAGTCTTGATCAGAATATTAGCATATCGTTTTTCCGCTTTCGGAGACGTCGCGATGACCGTTCCCGTTTTCACCGAGTTTCTTCAGCAGAATCCAGATGTACAGGTGGTCATGGTTTCCCGGGATAACTTCAAAGATTTATTTGAAGGCATTCCTAATCTTATTTTCAGGGGAATTGATGTCGACGATTACAAAGGTTTCTGGGGGCTGCGAAAATTAGGCAGAACTTTATTAAAAGAATACAGACCCGATTATATTGCTGATTTACACGATGTGATCCGAACAAAGACCCTCGATTTATTTTTTATTAAAAATGGGTTCAAAGTCTTTAAAATCAACAAAGGAAAAGAGGAAAAGGAAGCCCTTACAGATGTCTGGAATCTGGATAAAAAAAAGCTGAAACCGACCAGCGAACGGTACGCAGATGTCTTCCGTGCGATGAATTTCAACCTCGAACTTTCTCATCAATATCCACAGAAAAACATCACCAAAAAAGGAATCGGAATTGCACCTTTCGCGCAGCACAAAGGAAAAATGCTTCCTTTAGAAAAAACCTTTGAGGTCGTTAAAATCCTGGCACAAAACCATAAAGTCTATTTTTTTGGCGGCGGCAAAAATGAAATCACCGTTCTCGGCGACTGGCAACGGCAAATCCCCAATACCGAAAATTTAGCAGGAAAACTGAATTTAAAAGAAGAATTACAAAAAATCGCAGAACTGGAAGTAATGATTTCGATGGATTCTGCCAATATGCATTTGGCAAGTCTGGTGGGAACCCGATGCATTTCCGTTTGGGGATCTACCCATCCTTACGCCGGATTTTTAGGCTACGGACAAAGTGAAAACGACATCGTTCAGGTCAAGGATTTAACCTGCCGACCTTGCTCTGTTTTTGGTGATAAAGAATGTTATCGCGGCGACTGGGCCTGTTTAGAAGAAATTAATATTCAAAGGATTATCGATTTGGTATAAAAAAAATTCCTTTCAACTCAATGAAAGGAATTTTTATTTTATGACCTTTTTTTACATAAATTTCTCACCTTTTTTCAAGGTTTTCAGGTCATGCACATAATCTTTGATGAGCTGGTCATTTTCTCTCGGGCAAATTAAAAGTGCTTTTTCGGTATCCACCACAATGAAATTTTCTAATCCATCGATCACAACGGCTTTATTCACATTTTTCAACTTAATTAAATTCCCTTTTGAGTTGTAGGTGACCACATGTTTCGTATTGACCGAGTTTTCATGCTCCCCTTTTTCGGCATTTTCATAAATTGAAGTCCAGGTTCCTAAATCGCTCCAACCCAGATCTGCAGGAATAACGTACACGTTTTTTGCTTTTTCCAAAATCCCGTTGTCAATCGAAACTTTATTTACTTTAGGATAAATCAAGTCAATACACCGCTCTTCATCTTTTGAATTGTACTCGCAGCTTTCAAAATTCTGGGTCATTTCCGGCAAATAACGGTCAAACGCAGAAAGAATCGATTTTACATTCCATACAAAAATCCCGGCATTCCACAGGAAGTCACCGCTTTCCAGAAAGGTTTTGGCAATTTCCAAATCGGGTTTTTCGGTAAAGGTTTTAACTTTAAAATAGTCAGAATTGTTGTTTTCAACGAACTGAATGTAGCCGTAACCGGTATCAGGACGTGTTGGGTTAATTCCCAAAGTGATCAGATAATCATTTTCCTCTGCCAAACTAAAAGCGAGTTCTACTTTTTGCAGAAAAGTCTCTTCCTTTAAAATTAAATGATCTGCGGGAAGCACAATGATATTGGCATCTGCGTCTTTATCGGCGATCTTTTTGGCCATATAAATATTACAGGCTGCCGTATTTTTCATCATCGGTTCACCTACAATATTTTCCGGATTAATTTCGGGCAATTGTTCGGCCGTGAGCGAGATATATTCCTTATTGGTGATAACATAGATGTTTTCAACTGGTACAATTTTTTTAATTCTATCGTAGGTTTGCTGAATCATCGTTCGGCCTGTTCCTAAAATATCCTGAAACTGTTTTGGGTATTTTTGAGTGCTCATTGGCCAGAACCGACTTCCGATTCCTCCTGCCATTATCACACAGTAATTATTTGACATAGACATATTTAACTTATTTTTTCTACTCGTGCCAAAGGTTTAAAAATATATTTTTTATCGGTATCGAGCTGTGTACAAAGATAGTTTTTTTTACGTTTTTCTTCAATGATATAAATCTGCTTTCTGTAAATGAACCGGTCTTTTACATCCAGATCTTCAATATACGAAGTTTCATCTTCATAATCCTCGATGTGGAAGTATCTTACCAGATCCGGACTCGACATAAAATTGGCTTTGGGAGACTTTAAAAATTTAAAAATAATGGGTTTTAAATCTTCAGCATACACCGAAATACTTTCTAAAAGCATTGTTCTGAAGGTATGTTTCCACTCCGCTCCGTGTGGTGAAATCCGGTGACCGAAATTTTCGAATGCTAATAAGTGCGCCAGCTCATGGGTCAGAACAAAGAAAAAAAGCTGCGGCTGTAAGGTTGAATTGATGGTGATCTGATGCGATTTGTCCGGCATTTTGCGATAATCGCCCAGTTTGGAATTTCTGCCTCTCGTGATTTTGATATGGATGGGATAACCGCCAAACCATTTCTTGAGATGCGGTAAACATTGGTCCGGTAAATATTTTTCTAAAAGCGAAATCGACATTTTTTATCTTCCGTTTAAAAGTAAGAAATTCTTTTTTCCCACTTTTTTAAAGGATTAAGAATTTCTCCAAAAATTTCTATAAAGATAAAGGAATTCCGGCATAGAAGTTCAACAGTTTTAAACTAAACAGATAATTAAACTTCGATTGCTCGACACTTCCCTGGGCATTTGCGTAATTATTCCGGGCAATGTTTAAGTCGTAAATCGTCGTTTTTCCGGCGTTATAGCTTTTCTCTGCAAAATCCAGTGCAAGCTTCGCGCTTTTCACGGCTTGTGAAGCTGCGAGATAGGCCTGGTAATTACTTTCTGCGTCAAACTGGGCTTGCTGCACATTCTGTAAAACCTGCTGCTTTTGTTGAAGCAAAGCATTTTTTGCAATATCTTCATTAATTTTCGATTGCTCAACATTTAATCGGGTAATCCCTTTATTGAAAATAGGAATGTTGGCAGAAAGGCCGAGCTGTTGTCCGAAATTATCTTTGTACTGTTTGAAAAAACCACTTTCTTTAATCGGGTTTCCGTTGATATCACGGCCGGCATAATTGGTCACCAGAGAATTAAAATAGGAAGTTCCAATTCCTGCGCTTGCGGTTACCGTCGGCCAAAAAGCAGTTTCTGTAATTTCGGTTTGTGCTTCTGCGGATTTTATTCTTACTTCTGCGGATTTTATTTGAGGCTGATTTTCAAATGCCTTTTCAATAATTTGGTCTGCGGAAAATAATGGGGCCTCGATCTCACTTTGAATATTGACATTCTGAATATCGAAATTTTTATAATCAGGAAGTTGCAAAAGCATCGCTAACGCAAACAAACTCCGCTCCGTGTTGATCTGTGCGGTTTTTATATTTTGTTTTTCCCGGGCCAGAGCCGCTTCCGCTTCTGCCAAAATCGTTTGTGGCGTGGTACCGACTTCTGTGGTGATCTTCGCTCTTTTGTAGAGCTTGTCGGCATTATCCAGAGCACTTTCCGAAATTTTGGTAATTTCCCGGTTCAATAAGATGGAAAGATATTGCTGTGCAATTTGAAGTGAAATATCATTTTTGATCTTTTCGATATCAAATTTGCTGGCCTCAACATCAAACTCAGTTTTTCTGATATTCTTTTCTAATCTGCCATTATTATAAATCAAAATATCGGCGCCAACGCTTGTATTATTGTTGAAATTATCGTTTCGGTTGGTGTTTCCAAAAATATCTCTTCCCTGGCCGAAACTTGCATTGCTATTAATGGTTCCGGAAACTCCCGGCAAATATTGCCGTTTGGCAATTTGTAAAGAATTATCCTGAAGTTTCTTATTATAAGTGTTCTGAATAACTTGTAAATTGTTTTCTACAGCGTAATTCACACATTCCTGCAACGTCCATACTTTTTGAGAAAACACAAAAGCGGACAGCAAACTCAGAAAAAAAACAGCAGATTTCTTCATTGATCATTTTAGAGAATAAGACGGAATTTTTGGTGATTTGTTACAAATTACTTTAGCACTTATTTAAATTAAACTCAGCATTAAAATCTTAAAGCTTCCGGTTACTTTTATTTTAAATATATAAGTCACAACTTATAAGTTAAAATTTAAATAACGTTACTCAATAATCCCGAATTTCTTCATCAGATAAATCGCATTCATGCTTTTGGTAACGCCGTTTCGAAGTTTATAATCGGTTTCCAATTCCCCATTTTTTTGCTCTAATTCAAAACAATAGTTTTTAATCTCAGCAGGAAATTTCTGTTCAATTTTGGTGAGTTCCAAATCGTGGGTGGCAATGAGGCAGGAAAAAAGGGTTTTGCTTTTCATTAATTTTTCCAAGAATAATTCGGAACCAGTGAGTTTATCCCGGGAATTGGTGCCTTTTAAAATCTCATCTAAAATAATGAACTGCGGGATTCCTTTCTCTAAATTTTCGACCAGACTTCGGAGACGAAGAATCTCTGCATTAAAATAAGAAGTTCCATCGTTTAAAGAGTCACTCGTTCGCATCGACGTAAAAAGTTTCATCGGAATAAATCGAAATTCTCTTGCAGCAACGGGACAACCGTTCATTGCCAGCACTAAATTAATTCCCACCGTTCGCAGAAACGTAGATTTTCCCGTCATATTTGCACCGGTAATGATTGAGATTTCTGTATTTTGAGAGATCTGAAAATCATTGGAAACCACTTCTGGCTGATATAAAAGAGGATGAATTATTTTTTCTGCGCTCAACTTTTCGCCGGAATCAGAAATTTTCGGATATTGATATTCCGGATTTTTAAATTTGAAAATTCCCAAAGAAATCAACGCTTCAAACTCTGAAAAAGCATCAAACCATTGCGGTAAATCCTGTTCAATATTTTTAATCTGATTTTCAATTTTCAGGGCAAAATTCAGTTTCCAAAGGAAGAAATTATTCAGAATGACGCCGATATTACTTTGTCCGTTTTCGTAATTTCTAAGGAGACGCGCCAGTTTCTCGATTTCTTTCCGCGACGATTTGCTTTTCCCCGAAACAAATTTCTTCTGCAGCTGTTGATTCAGTTCTTCTTTGAACTGTTCTTTTTCGATGTGAGAAAATACCGCTAAAAACTGTTCGTACTGTTCCGAATTAAAAGACAAAGTCTCGGAAATGGATTCGATCTTTTTACCATAAAACATTAAAATAAATCTAGAACAGGTAAAAATGCCAACAAAGATTAAAGTCAGATATAAAGAGGGAATACTGATAAAAACCAAAGAAAACAAAACACCGAAAGTTAAAACAGGAATTACAACGACCGCAATTTTTGCTAAAACGGCATTTTTAAAAACAGGTTCTTTAGGTTCAGGATGTTTGATTTCACCATTGATATCCAGCGATTTCGCTAAAGTGAGAAAATGAATGTACCATTCGGTCTTTTGAGAAAGTTCGGTGATTGATTTTTGCTTAGCGACTATTTTTGCTTTTTCTAAACTTAAATTTAAAAGAAAATCTTTGAGTTTATTTTTACCTAAAACCGTTTCACAATAGTTAAGATAACTGAAAAGTGAATTTTTGCCCAGAATATCCAGATCTTTTGCAAAAGGATGATTGTCAATATCTTCGTCAAAAGCAAGTCCTGTTTCGAATTCTGTTTTGGTGATGATTTGATTTCCAATGTGGAGATAATTTTTATAAAAAAGCAGTTGCTGTTTTACCTTTAAAAGGAAATATCCCAAAATGAAAAATAAAAACGTGAAGAAAATCCCCAAATACAAATGACTTTGCAAACCACTTTCAAAAATGAAATATTTTAATAAAAAATAAGCAATAGAAAGGAATACTGCCACTCTGATCCAGCCTAAAACGGTCAGCTTTTTCTGGAATTTCTGTAAGGTTTCCTTTTTTTCAGCAAGAAGCTCATATAATTCTTCCATTCCGTTTTATCCTTTTTTCAACTCCCCGATTCTACTTACAACCGGCATCGAAAAAACGCCGCTTGTCTGTAAATATTTTTCGTAGAAAACGATGGCTTTTGCCGCAAAACCGGGATTCGGATTTTCTTTATTTTTAAAGTAGAACAGGTTTCCCAACAATTCAAAATATGGAATATGATGGCTTTTGTCTTTGTCATTGATTAACTGAACAATTTCGTCAGCAGATTTTGAAGCCAATGTTTCAAAATCCATTTTAAACGTATCGTTCATATTGGTATCAAAAATCCTTTGAAGTTCTGAAAGGTCGCCGTTGCTTCCTCCCAAAATCATTTTAGAAAGGAATTCTGAAAACTGTTTTACTATTCTGATGATGTAGTCTTTGTCGTGGATCATGGTTTATTTTTTAGAGTGTGAAGTTGGTTAAATGGGTGCAGCGGGTGCAAATAGTTGCAAGATGGTGCAAAGGGTGCGACTGGTGCAAAGGTGCACTGGGTGCAGAGGGATAATTGGGTTTTTAGGTGCGCCAGTTGTTTTTTACATATTCAATATAGTTATGAATTTTTATACTTAAAGTCCGATAATTTCCTGCCAATTTTTCAAGTTCTAATTCTGATGAAAGATCAGGATAAACGTGAATGAGTTTTTTAATGTGGTTTAACGTTTCATCGCAACTGCTGTGAGAAAATCTCAAAAATTTCAGATAATCATTTTTGTAAATCCTTCTTCCATATCCTTCCACAATATTAGAATTCACTGAATCTGAAGATCGTCGGATTTGACTTCCCAGCTCATACAGTTCGTGTTTAGGGAGTTTTAGAGATTTCCGATGAGTTTCAATGAATAAATCAAATGAAATTTTGTAAATATCAAGATCCTCGTAACTCATATTTTATTATTAATATTTTTAAAAACAGAACAAATCAAATTTCCACCTTTTGCACCATTGCACCATTGCACCTTTTTGCACCAACTTCTGCACCATTTTGCAACCATTTGCACCAATTTCACCAACTTTACACCCACATTTCTACGCAAAAAACAAATACGCCAAAACCACCGAAGTGATAATCCCTACCAAATCTGCCAAAAGCATTGCTGTAACGGTATAACGAGTGTTTTTAATTCCTACGGCACCGAAATAAATGGCAATTACATAAAAAGTGGTATCTGAACTTCCCTGTAAAACCGCGGCTAATCTTCCCTGAAAACTGTCTGCACCAAAAGTCTGCATCGTGTCGACCATCATTCCGCGCGCTCCGGAACCTGAAAGCGGTTTAATTAAAGCAGTCGGCAAACCATCAACAAATCTCGTGTCAAAACCGACAACTTGTGCGACCCATTTCATTCCATCAATTAAAACATCGAAAACGCCGGAAGTTCTTAACAAAGAAATTGCGATGAGCATTCCGACCAGATAAGGAATGATTTTCACACAAGTCCAGAATCCTTCTTTAGCGCCATCAATAAAAGCATCGAAAACATCTATCTTTTTGTAAAGTGCACCCAAAACGATCGCGAAGAAAATGAGAAGAATAATTCCGTTGCTCAACAGCATGCTGAAATTATCGAGTCCTTCTTTGCTTAAACTCACCAAATAAACAACCAATAAGCCGATAATTGCAGAAATTCCACCAACATACGCAATGACAATCGGCTGTAACAAATTGATTTTCTGATAAATAGAAACCACAATCATCGCTGCCAAAGTTGCCGCAAATGTCGCAATCATGCACGGCAGAAAAATGTCGGTCGGTGTATGAGACCCCATCGAAGCGCGGATTGCAATAATCGAAACCGGAATTAAAGTTAATCCACCGGCATGCAGACAGAGAAACATAATTTGGGAATTACTTGCGTTGTCTTTGTCGGGGTTTAAGGTTTGTAAACTTTCCATCGCCTTCAGGCCAAAAGGTGTTGCGGCATTATCTAAACCCAAAAGGTTGGCCGAAAAATTCAGTAACATGTGCCCAAAAGATGGGTGATTTTTCGGGATTTCTGGAAACAATTTGGAGAAAAAAGGCTGAATCATTCGGGACAGCAGATTGATTCCACCAGCTTTTTCGGCAATACTCATGAATCCCATGAAGAGCGTCATAATCCCGATTAAACCCAAACAGATTTTCACCGCAGTTTCAGAAGTTCCGATAACGCCATCAGTTTGCTGAACACGATAAACGGCAACTTTTGATTTTGCAGAATCCGTTTTATAATGAATTCTATTTTGTTCAAAAACGGGTTTCAGCAATAAGGCATTTTTAATTTCAGGACTTAAATCATCGATATTATGATTGGCTATCTGCACGGTATCGCCACTTTTACCAACGACCATATCGTTATAAATCGCTTTGTAGGAATCGGAAAAAAGATATTTTATACTTCCGACAATGATGGCGACAATAATAAACGCGCTCCAAATTCTGCTTAAAACCATGAATTAAAAATTTGAGTAAAAGTAACTAAAAAGTTTATTTTTAACGGAATTAGGGACGGCAAATTATCGCGACAAAGTCTTTATGCATGACAAAAGCCACAAATGCACTAATTTTTTCTCCTGGATTAAAAAAAAATTCAGTCAAATATGTAGATATTCATTCATAAAAAAAGAGGTATTCTCTTTGAGTTAATTGAATTCGTGCATTAGTGGCACATATCCATGCCACAAATACACTAATTTTTCTCCTGGATTAAAAAAAAATTCAGTCAAATATGTAGATATTCATTCATAAAAAAAGAGGTATTCTCTTTGAGTTAATTGAATTCGTGCATTAGTGGCACTTATCC